>CAIXMC010000069.1 GCA_903920405.1 uncultured beta proteobacterium | reverse complement strand
GTGGTCAGTAATAAGTTCCCCATTTGGCTCGTCAGATTTGGGCGCACTGCGTCGTTACAAATCGCTTATGTGGCATGGCCACACCGCGCGATTTGCGCCTAGCATTGCATCTTTAACTCTGACGGCCAAATGGGGAACTTATTACTGACCACATCCTAAGGAATCTTGTATGAATCAGACCCCACTCCAAAATTCACCTTATGGTGCTTTGCTTTCTGCCAACAATCCTGCCAAGCGCGGGCATGTGAGCTTGCCGATCCTGATGGATATGCACGCTCGTGGCGAAAAAATTACCATGCTGACCGCCTACGATGCCACATTTGCAGCGGCCGCAGACAAAGCGGGGGTAGAGTGCATTTTGGTGGGCGATTCCGTGGGCATGGTCTGTCAAGGTTTTCTCGATACCGTGGGGGTGTCGCTGGATACCATGCGTTACCACGTTGAGAGCGTCACACGCGGTTTGCGCAGGGTGCAAGGCACGGCCTGGATCATTGGCGATTTACCTTTTGGTACTTACCACGAGTCCAAAGAGCAGGCGCTTCGCAGTGCCGTGGTATTGATGCAAGCAGGTGCCCACATGGTCAAGTTGGAAGGTGGAGGCTGGACGACCGAGACAGTTCATTTTTTGGTGCAACGCGGCATTCCAGTGTGCGCGCACTTGGGGCTTACCCCACAAACTGTTCATGCGCTGGGGGGATACCGCGTACAAGGCATAACTCCTGAGAGTGCAGCCACCCTCAGGCAATATGCCAAGGCACTGCAAGATGCCGGATCATCGTTGTTGGTACTTGAAATGGTGCCCGCAGCGCTGTCTGCTGATATCACCACAGAACTCACCCATTGCCCCACCATTGGCATTGGCGCAGGCCATGGCACGGCTGGCCAGGTGCTGGTGCTGCATGACATGCTGGGATTGAACCTTGGCAAAACGCCCAAGTTTGTACACAACTTTATGGACGATTCGTCAAGTATCTCGCAAGCCCTACAAGCCTATGTTTATGCTGTAAAAAACCGCATATTTCCTGACAACGCCATGCATGCCTGGTAAAAAATCCAACTTGTACGATGGGCACGGGTTCAGTTATTCAGACTCAATTTCACCAGAATGACTGGAAACGGCTAAGGATAGGGTCAATAACAAGTTCCGCATTGGGCTCGTCAGATTTGGGCGCACTGCGTCGTTAACTCTGACGGCCAAATGCGGAACTGATTGTTGACCCTATCCTTATTTGACGGTTCTTGCCAGCTTGAACAAATAGGCGCTGATGCGCAAATTGGCTTGGCGTGCGTTGCCTAGGTTTATGTCAAAGCGGTAGCGGCCATTGACCGATACCAGGCCGATCATGCCGCCCTGGTCTGCAAAATCGGGCAAATCGCTCACCGTCAGCGCTCTTGTTTTTGAAGCTGCTGTCAGCCAGGCTGCCAAGGGAGTGGGCAGTTCCGCTGGCAGATAGAGTATCTTGCAGTTGTCAATGTCAGAAGGTCGCATTAATGACTTGACCTTAACCTGCCTGTTCTGAACCGTTTGTTTGGCCAATTCGCCAAGTTTCTCAATCATGGCAGCATCACCTGGTGCCAGGCAGATATGCACAGGCTCACCTGGTTTAAGTGTGGCTTCTGGCCATTCGACGTAGCGGGCAAAGTTCAACACAAAACCCAAACGTACTGTGGGCGCGTCTTGTGCTTGCACGTCTCTTATGCACCATGTGACCAAAGCGACGGACAGGACGAACAGGACGAACAGATGGATATACCGACGCAAAGTTGCGTCCTTAAAAATTCAGACGTAGTTGGCCGCTTAGGCTTCGTGGCATACAGGTGGGCAGCAGTCCGGGAAACATATCTGCGCCGGCTACATTGGCATAAGCACCGCAGACACCATCGTTCAGGTTTTGACCGATGAGTGAAAGCTCCAGATTTTTTTGTGGCCTCCAGGTGGCGCTGAGATCGATGCCGTAGAAGGCATGGCGGGCATCCGTTGGTCTGTCAGGTTCGGTGCCAGGTCGCCCACCGGTGCGTCGTAGCCAGAAGTTGATGTCCATGGCAGATGTTGGCATCCATGAAGCGTGCAACGATGTGATTTGATGCGGAATGCTGCCGCTACCATCCACCAGCAACAACAACCCTGTTGAGACGACATCCTGCCACGTCTGAGAAAAACGCAAATTCCAGTCCTTTGACGGACGCCAATCCACGGCCATTTCGGCGCCATTGAGTGTGAGTTCACCCTGATGCGCATACGGAATATAAATATCCAGATAGTCAAGATAGGGACCAACCATGTGGGGAACAGGTTGTATATCATTGATATTGAAGGAACTGAGATGGTCATACTTGTGCGAGAACAACACCATGTCGGTTGACAGGACTGGTGCCCACTGTGACCGAAGACCCATCTGAGTGGCCTTGAGCTGTTCGCTGGGAATGCCTTCGCTGACGTAACGAAGTACATTGGGCACGGTCAGGCCAGGTGCCAGCGTGGTACTGTCCCCGATAAAACTGATCGTGGATCCCTGTTCGCCACGTGATGGCGATCGCGACGCTTTGGAGAGCGCACCCCACAAGGTGTGATTGGGGGCGAGATGCCATGACAGACGGGCATCAGGCTGCGCTTCCCATCCAGTGAATTCGTTGTGATCCATGCGCAGACCCAGCGTCAAGCGCCAGTCGTCGGTCAAGGTCATTTCGTCCTGACCAAATACGCCGTAACTGCCGGTTCGGCGCGATGATTCACGTATTGAAAACAGCGGAGTGGTAGGCATGCTGTCGGTCGTCAAACGATAACCCCCTCCCCATACGATATCGTGGCGTTCTCCCAACTTGAAGTGGTGTTGTGCATCAATATCGAACGTGTTGCGCAAGTCGACTAGAAGTACGCCCATGTCAAGTTCGGTATGCGCAAAAGCCGCCTGGATTTGCAAGTCCCCACCATGGGACAAGGGCTGAATATAACGACCACGCAGCGCCTGACCGCTGTTGTTTTCGCGTCCGTAATTGTCAGTCACGGTATCAGGCAGGGTCAAAGAGATTCCCAAATTGGCATGCATGGTTTGAAAATCACCCGAGACATCCCAGCGAGCGCCACCTGTCAGGTAGCCGTCCATGCGAAAGCCTGCTGCTTCCAAACTGTAGGTATCCACGCCATCACCACCGCCAAGAGCGTTTTGGCTGTTGGCGTTTTGTTTGGCGCCATACACACGGTAGAGCACACTACCATCGACGTTTTGCCCCCCCAGCGCACGCGACCATAAGCACCCTCTACATTACCACCACCGATCACAGCTTGCCCGCCTTGCGTTGCAGCAGCAGACTTGGTAATGATACTAATGACCCCGTTGACCCCGTTGGATCCCCAAACGGCCGCAGCGGGTCCCCGAATGACCTCGATGCGTTCAATGTCTTCCATGGGAAACTGAAAAAATCCCAGAAGACACCCGAAAACGCAGGACTGTAGGCATTACGACCATCGACCAATACCAATAACTTATTCGACAAGCGGGTGGCAAATCCACGGATGGAAACCGCCCAACGGTTGCCGGAAATGCGCGTGGCATCCACACCGGGTGCCATGCGCAACACTTCAGGCAGCGAGTTGGCACCTGACATACGAATATCTTCAGCACTGATGACATAGACAGCCGCCGCCACGTTGGCCAGCTTTTGCGGCTTTTTCGAGACCGTCGTGACGTCCATCTGCATCAAGTCTTCAAGTGAAAAATCATTTAACCCAGGTGGCTTGTCTTGGGCAAAAACCGTTAGCGAAACAGCGAGCAAAAGTGGGGTTGAAATGCGTTTCATGGTGTCACTCCACAAGTGGGTTGAGTTAAAAAGTCTGCCATTTTTTCAAAAGACAGTGGTCTGCTGAAAAAATAGCCTTGGATGCTATCGCAGCCCATGTGTGCAAGTGCCAAGTGTTGTTCGCTGGTTTCTACTCCCTCGGCAATCACACGTATTCCCAGCGTTTTGGCCATTGCAACCACCGCACGAATAATGGCTTCGTCGGCTTTTGATGCAGGCAGGTCGAGCACAAAAGCGCGGTCAATTTTGAGTTTGGACAGCGGTAATTGCTTGATGTACTGCAAAGACGAATACCCGGTGCCAAAATCGTCCAGTGCAATGTGCATGCCATGGTCGCGCAACGAGTGCATGAGGGCCAGCGCATTGGTGGCATCTTCCATCAAAATGCTTTCCGTAATTTCCAGTTCCAACTGAGAGGCAGGCATCCCGGTTTGCGCCAGAATGGCAAGAATGTCGTCTTGCAGATGGTGGTTGCGAAACTGAATGGCGGACAGGTTAACCGCCATTCGTATCGGATTTAATCCCAATGCACACCAGCGCATGGCATCTGTGCAGGCTGTCTTGAGTACCCAGTCACCTATGGGCAAAATCAGTCCCAGTTCTTCTGCCAGTGGAATAAAGTCAAGAGGTGAAATCAGCCCTTTGTCGGGATGTTGCCAACGAATCAGGGCCTCGACAGACTGGATGGTGCCATGCACGACATCGATTTGTGGTTGGTAAACGAGAAAAAACTCATCACGTTCCAGCGCCATCCGAAGTGCCGACTCCATCGCCACGCGTGCAACGGCACGCTTTGTTAGCGATGCACTGTAATACTGGCAAGTGTTTTTCCCATTGTCTTTGGCTGAATACATGGCGGTTTCGGCATGCATGAGCAAGGCATCTGCGTCCGATGCATCGTCAGGATAGATGGCAACACCAATGCTGGTGGTCACGAACAATGCCTGACCTTCCACAACAAATGGACGACCCATCAATTCGCGAACCCGGTGTGCCGCCACCAAGGCATCTTCGGGTTCTTCGATGGAGGGCAACAAAATGGTAAATTCATCGCCGCCCAAGCGAGCCAAAGGCAGGGTCTGAACGTCTTCTCTGGTCTGGTGGCTCGGACGGCTGAGCGTATCGGAGGGGCGCAAGCCCGATCGCAAGCGGTCAGATGTCCATTGCAATACCAGATCACCAACACTGTGACCGAGCGAATCATTGATATTTTTGAAACTGTCCAAATCCAGAAAAAGAACGGCCATACGCTGCACGCTGGTGGTGTTTCCTTTTTTTCGTGATAGCTCAAGCGTCAGATGCTCTGCAAAAGACTGGCGGTTGGGCAGACCCGTCAGCGCATCAAAATAAGCCAGCCGCCGCACCTTCATTTCGGCTTCACGTCGCTGTGCTGCATCACGAAAAGCCCGCAGGATGTAGCGTAAGCGATGGCGAATCAGCGTCCAATTCACAGGTTTAACAATGAAGTCAGTCGCTCCCGATTCGTAAGCGCGATCAATGGAGGCTTCATCGTCATAACCAGTGATCAACACCACGGGGACATCACTGTCCACACGTCGAATTTTTTCACAGACTTCATAGCCGGTCAGGCCTGGCATTTCCACGTCCAGCAGCACGATGTCGGTAGGGTGGGCATGAAATGCAGCCAGAGCTGCCACGCCGTCTTCTACCACGGTGACCTCGTAGCCATAGGCTTGCAGAGCTGCCTGCATGATCAAATTCAGGGTGCAGTCATCATCGGCCACCAAAATGCGCGTTGGAGTGTGAACAGTTTTCATGTGGACTCTTGAATGGTAATGAGTGCGGCACGAACGCCATCAAATTCGAGGTAAGCGTCGTAGACAAGTGATTGACAAGCCTGTGCATCAACGCCGATGTCCAGTCTCTCCATCTTGCAAAACAAGCCACCCAATCGTTCGGCACCCATCGTGAGTGAACTCGATTTCAGCATGTGGGCAACCTGACGCCATTTGGAAGTGTCTGCATCAGCCAGTGCCTGATTCATTTGCATCAATTGCGGTGGTGCATTGTGGAGGAAAGAGTCGATCAACCGATGGATCAATGCCTGACTTTTGGCAGGAGCAATGGCACGCATTTGGTCGAGAATGGCAACATTGATGGGGGATGCCGATGGCGTAACGGTTGCCACTGCCACCGGCTTGGCATCAAAAGCTGCAAATGTTCTGGTGTGCGGCTGTCGCAACCAGCGCGACAAGGTGGCTGCCAATTGTTCGCCGGAATAGGGTTTGGACAAATAATCATCCATACCAGCGGCCAGGCACTTTTCACGATCGCCGTTGATGGCATTGGCGGTCAGCGCAATGATGGGGGTGCGCCCAGCATCGCTTGAAGTTTCAAAGCCACGAATGGCTTGGGTGGCAGCGTAACCATCCATCCCTGGCATTTGGCAGTCCATCAACACCAAGTCAAAACGGCGTGAGCGCATGAGATCCACAGCTTCCTGACCATTGCTCACAGCATGAGCCTCAAGACCAAGGCTGCGCAGCAATGCCAAGGCCATAATTTGGTTCACTTCGTTGTCTTCGGCCAACAAAATTTTGCCACTGAAATGCTGCGATACCAGCTCTGCCACTGGCTTGACTGCACACTCGGTGCGAGGCAGTTTCATGGCCACACGAAACGTGGAGCCAACCTCCGACTTGCTGGCCACTGTAATATCGCCGCCCATCAACCGCGCCAGATCTCGTGCGATGGCCAACCCCAGACCAGTGCCCCCAAATTGGCGTGATGTCGATCCATCAGCTTGTGAGAAATAATTAAAAATAATGCCTTGTGCTTCAACAGGGATGCCAATCCCGGTGTCGGTCACTGTCAAGCTGAACGACAGCAGATGAGGGTCCGTCGTGTTGCACGCCAACTGCACATGAATTTCACCTTGCGATGTGAACTTGATGGCATTACCAAGCAGGTTGGTCAGAATTTGTCGCAGACGCAAGGAGTCACCCAGCACAGCCAAATCGTCTGTGCCAGGCACATCGACCCTTAACGCCAAGCCTTTCGCACGGGCAGGTTGATTGAACATGGCTGCGGTTTCCGTGACCAGTTCATTCAAGTCAAGTGCAATGGCTTCCAGTTCAATGTGACCCGCTTCAATTTTTGAGAAATCGAGAATATCGTTGATGATGTGAAGCAAATGACGGCCAGACTTTTCGACTGCATCCACATAACACATTTGTGTCAGGTCCAGTCGTGTTGTCAGCAGCAGCTCAGCCATCCCAAGAACACCGTTCATCGGTGTGCGAATTTCGTGGCTCATGGTGGCCAGAAATTCACTTTTTGCACGGCTGGCCTCTTCAGCAATCTCCTTGGCGTGGAGAAACTCGGCGGTACGTTTTTCTACCTCTTTTTCCAGCGTTGCGGTGTAGTCCGCCAGGCGGCGGTCACGCTCACCTAAATCTTCCACCATGGCATTAAAACCGTGCCCCAGAACATCAAGCTCCTCAATGTCGGTACATTCATCTGCCCGTTGTTTCAAAGCACCGGCAGATACTTGTTGCATGGTGTGGGCAAGCTGTACCAAAGGCTCTGTCACTTTCCCAAGCAGCCTGGCCTGTAATTGCATGGCAAACCAAAGCGCAAGAGGAATTACCAGCACCGTGAACAGTATTTCCATCCCCAATTGGCGGTACCATGAATCCAGGCTAACGCCCTGAACAACCCAGCCCAGCAACTGACCGTCCAATCGCAAGGCACGGTGAAACACAATGCTGTTGGCATGGATGACATGGCCATCGGTGCGCAGATCAGGTAGGGGAGGCTTCACGCTGTTGGTGCGTAAAAAGCGGGCAAACGATGAACCGTCCCGAGTCAAGACCTCGGCGTAAAACACATCCGGCAGCACGTGCAGGTTGGCCAAAGTATCACTGGCCACCTTTTCGTCATTGAATGACAGGGATGCAATGAGATTTTCTTGCAGACTGGTCAGGCGACTCTGACCGTTTTCAATGTAGGTTTGAAAGAGAAGCCAGGACGTGGTGGTGAAGGTCACCACCACCACCAAACCAATGGCAATCACCAGCACCACCAGGTTAATGCGCTGTATTCGTACCCGCAAGGAGGTTGGCATGGGTGATTTGTTGATCTGCGTCATGGGTTGACACTATAGCGTGCTAAGGACATGGTCAGCAATAAGTTCTGCATTTGGCTCGTCAGATTTTCGCTGCCCAAAAATGGCACTGCCCACGCGCACCATGGTGCTGCCTGCAGCTACGGCAACTTCGAGGTCTGCGCTCATGCCCATGGACAGGGTATCGAGCGAAAAACCTTGGGAATTTAAGGCATCAAAAAGGCCTCTAGCCCTTGCCAGTACTGCGTTGGCAGCTATCAAATCAGGAGCTGGTTCAGGGATGCACATGATGCCACGAAGGCACAAATGGGGCAGTTGAGACATCGCTTGTGCCAATTCCAAAAGATCATCGGGATGCACGCCCGACTTGGTAGAACCCCCATCAATATTGACCTGGATACACACTTGGAGCGAGGCTAAGCGTTGGGGGCGCTGCTGGCTTAAACGTTCGGCAATTTTGATGCGATCAATCGATTGAACCCAGTCAAAATATTCGGCGACCAGACGGGTTTTGTTGCTTTGAATGGGGCCGATACAGTGCCATTGCAGCGGCAGATGGCGCAGTTGGGTGATTTTTTGCACCGCTTCCTGAATGTAGTTTTCACCAAAAGCCGTTTGCCCGGCAGCGTAGGCAGCTTCAATAGCATCAGCACTGAAGGTTTTGGAGACAGCCAGCAAGGTGACCGCATCCACAGGTCGCCCGGCAGCCTGGCAGGCAGTACAAAGACGCTGGCGCGCTTGAGCGAGGTGAGTTTGAATCATGGTCATAATGACGATAGGCGTAACAAATCAACGGGGGTTTTGTGGATATAACACAGTTGCTAGCCTTCAGCGTTAAAAACAAGGCATCAGATTTGCATTTGTCAGCCGGTTTACCACCCATGATTCGGGTGCATGGCGATGTGAGGCGTATCAATGTGGACGCTTTGGATCATAAACAGGTACATGCCATGGTGTATGACATCATGAATGACGCCCAGCGCAAACATTATGAAGAGTTTCTGGAAATTGACTTTTCGTTTGAAATTGAAGGTCTGGCGCGTTTTCGGGTGAATGCCTTTAACCATAACCGTGGCGCAGGGGCTGTTTTCAGAACCATTCCCAGTAAAATATTGACCCTGGAGCAACTCAATTGCCCCAAAATTTTTGCCGATCTGGCTTTGAAACCTCGGGGTATGGTGCTGGTGACCGGCCCTACAGGTTCAGGCAAATCAACCACCCTCGCGGCCATGGTGAACTACCTGAATGAAACTGAGTACGGCCATATTTTGACGGTTGAAGATCCGATTGAGTTTGTGCATGAATCCAAAAAATGCCTGATTAACCAGCGCGAGGTCGGGCCTCACACCTTGAGCTTTGCAGCAGCCTTGAGGTCTGCCCTGCGTGAAGACCCCGATGCCATTTTGGTGGGTGAAATGCGTGATCTGGAAACCATTCGTTTGGCCATGACCGCAGCAGAAACAGGCCACCTGGTGTTTGGAACGCTGCACACCTCCAGCGCAGCCAAAACCATTGACCGGATTATTGACGTGTTTCCTGCTGAAGAAAAAGAAATGATTCGTGCCATGCTGTCTGAATCGCTGCAGGCGGTCATTTCGCAAACCCTGTGCAAAACCAAAGACGGGCAAGGGAGGGTTGCCGCTCACGAAATCATGCTAGGCACCAGTGCCATTCGCAATTTGATTCGTGAGGCCAAGGTGGCGCAGATGTATTCGAGCATTCAGACAGGCAACAGTGTTGGCATGCAAACGCTGGATCAAAATCTGACTGACCTGGTGCGGCGCAATATCATTGTGCCCTCGGAAGCTCGTTCAAAAGCCAAAATTCCGGATAATTTTCCGGGCTAAATCCATTTATTGAGTATCACATCCTATGGAACGCGAACAGGCCAGTACCTTTATTACCGATTTACTCAAACTCATGGTCGGACGTGGTGGCAGCGACCTTTTCATCACAGCAGAATTTCCGCCCGCCATCAAGGTCGATGGCAAGGTGACCAAGGTTTCACCGCAGCCTTTGAATGGTGGTCATACCATCGCACTGGCACGTTCCATCATGAGCGACAAACAGGTGGCAGAGTTTGAGCGCACCAAAGAGTGCAACTTTGCCATCGCACCCCCCAATTTGGGGCGTTTTCGTGTGAATGCCTTCATACAGCAAGGCAGAGTGGGAATGGTGCTGCGTACCATTCCCAGCAAATTACCCACCATCGACAGCCTGAACCTGCCTCCCATCCTGAAGGAAGTGGTCAACAGCAAACGTGGACTGTGCATTTTGGTGGGAGCTACCGGTTCAGGTAAATCAACTTCCCTTGCAGCGATGGTGGACTGGCGCAATGAATCGACCTATGGGCACATCATCACCATCGAGGACCCCGTTGAGTTTGTTCATGCGCACAAAAACTGTGTTGTCACCCAGCGCGAAGTCGGCATTGACACCGACAGTTGGGAAGCAGCCTTGAAAAATACCCTGCGTCAGGCTCCTGATGTGATTTTGATGGGCGAAATTCGTGACCGTGCAACCATGGAACATGCGGTCACTTTTGCAGAAACCGGCCACCTGTGTCTGGCCACACTGCATGCCAACAGCGCCAACCAGGCGCTTGATCGGGTGATTAACTTTTTCCCTGAAGAGCGCCGCATGCAACTGTTGATGGATTTGTCGCTGAACCTCAGAGCCTTGGTGTCTCAGCGCCTGGTACCCAAGCAAGACGGCAAGGGACGGGTAGCGATTGTGGAAATCATGCTCAATTCACCTTTGATCTCTGACCTGATTTTCAAAGGCGAGGTTACCGAGATCAAGGAAGTCATGAAAAAAAGCCGGAATATGGGCATGCAAACCTTTGATCAAGCCCTGTTTGATGCTTTCGAGGCCAATCAAATCTCTTACGAAGATGCCCTTCGCAATGCAGACTCTGTCAATGACCTTCGCCTGCAAATCAAACTCAACAGCCAACGCAGCAAGCGTCAGGATTTAAGTGCTGGCACTGAAAACATGACGATCATTTAGGTTTGGATGCAGATGCGGGGTGTGGCAACAGCTCGCGCAGTTCATCTTCGCTGATGATGTCAAACACGCGCACCACTTTTTGCACCCCATTGGTGCTGCGAGCAGCTTCGGTGGCACTGTTGGCTTCGCGCTCTGTCACTTTGCCCATCAAATAGGTGGTGCCACGTTCAGTCACCACCAGAAAGGCGTTGGCGTAGAGGTCTCTGGCATCGACCAAACTGGCCTTGACCCTGCCCGTGACCAGTGAATCAGACGAACGCTGCGCCAAGGTGGAGTGTCCCAAAACAACCAGCTCGTTCACAATGGCTTGAATGTTACTGACCCTGGAGACCACTTTTTCGACCAGTTGTTTGTCTTGCGCATTGGGAACTTCGCCGGTCAGCAATACACGCCGGTTGTAACTGTTCACATTCACATGAACTCTGTCGCCCAGATGCTCTTGAATGCGGCTGGCGGATCGCATCTCAATGCCCCTGTCTTCCAGTTGGGTGCCCGGTGTGCGCCGGTCAGTGGCCACCAAAGTGCCGCCCACCACAGCGCCCCCCACCATCATGGGCACACAAGCAGAAAGTGCAGAGAGTGCAGCCGTCAGAATGCCGCCAAGCACCATGATGATGAAAAATTTGCCTTCAATAAATTTCATGATTTGTTTTCCGTGTCACCCAGGAGTTGGTTATCGACAGCATCGCAAAGACAATGCAGCGTGAGCAAATGAACTTCCTGAATGCGCGCAGTACGATCGTGGGGAACGCAGATATGCACGTCGTCTGCCAGCAAAGCCTGATTCATCTGACCACCTCCACGCCCGCTGAGGCCAATGACCTGCATGTCGCGCTCATGTGCAGCTTCAATAGCCTTGAGCACATTGCCAGAGTTACCGCTGGTCGAAATGGCCATCAGCACATCCCCCGCATGACCCAAAGCACGTACCTGACGCGAAAAAATCACGCTGAAATCGTAATCATTACCCACAGCAGTGATGATGGAAGTGTCGGTCGTCAATGCAATGGCTGCCAGCTCGGGGCGCTCACGTTCAAAGCGCCCCACAAACTCGGCAGCAAAGTGTTGGGCATCTGCGGCAGAGCCGCCATTGCCACACACCAGCACCTTGCCACCACCGGTGATGCAATCCATCAAAACCTGCACAGCATCTGCAATAGGCCCGCTGAGCAGGGAAGCCGCCTTGTATTTCAGATCGGCACTGTCAATAAAATGTTGTTCAATACGTTGTTTCATCATGGTGGCAATGATACCCGCCCCAACGCCCAGCGATGTATGGTTCGCGTATTGCGGTCTTTGGTTGTCATGACAAAATGCGTGTCATGAAGGCCTGTTCTGAATTTTCCACCGCACCTATGGCATTGAGCATCGTCAAACATGGATCGTTACAAGGCGTTTGATTTTCTGGCCACGCTGGTGGCCGTGGTGCATGGCGATGGGGTGGTGCGTTTTGCCAACGCTGCACTGGAAGATGCTTTTGGCATATCACGGCGGTCGATTGTGGGGTCACAATTTCCTGACAGCTTCACAGAGCCTGAGCATTTGCGCCACATCCTGAAAACTGTCAGTGAGAACGGGTTTTCAGCCCTGCGTTATGACGCGCAAATGTTGCGCATGGCACACGATCCCTTGCCGGTGCATGTTCTGGTCACACTGACTGAAGACGAGGACATCATTGTGGAATTGCTGCCTTTGGAGGTGCAGGCACGTCAGGATCGTGAAGAACGCTTAGCCGAACAGTCGCTGGCCAACAAGGAGCTGATTCGCAACCTGGCGCACGAAATTAAAAACCCGCTGGGGGGAATTCGTGGTGCGGCACAACTGCTTGAAATGGAGTTGGCCTCCCCCGACATGATCGAATACACCCAAGTCATCATTCACGAGGCCGACCGCCTACAGGTACTGGTCGATAGATTGCTCGCACCACACCGAAAAGTACATGTGGTGAGCGATGTCAACATTCACGAAGTGTGTGAGCGCGTTCGTTCGTTGATTTTGGCCGAATTTCCAAAAGGCCTGGAGGTGGTTCAAGACTATGACACGTCCATCCCCGAGTTTCGGGGCGACCGTGAGCAACTGATTCAGGCGCTGCTGAATATTGCCCACAATGCCTGTCTGGCGCTGACACAACGTATTGCACAAAACAACGCACGGCTGATATTTCGCACACGCGTGGCACGACAAATCACCGTCGGCAAGCAGCGCTACAGGTTGGCACTGGAATTGCGTGTGATAGACAATGGGCCTGGCGTGCCAGACTCCATCAAAGACCGTATTTTTTACCCGCTGGTGTCAGGACGCGAAGGAGGTTCTGGGTTAGGACTCACTTTGGCGCAAACGGTGATTCAGCAACATCTCGGCTTGATTGAGTGTGACAGTGTGCCCGGATTGACAGATTTCAAAATACTGATTCCTCTGCCATGAGCTTTGAAGGTAATAAAACGATATGAAACCCATCTGGATTGTGGATGATGACCAGTCGATCCGTTTTGTGCTTGAAAAAGCACTGTTGCGCGAAAAACTGCCTACCCGAAGTTTTACCAATACGAGTGATGTACTTCACGCCCTGACGAGTGAGGGTGAATGCGGGCCACAGGTGTTGGTGAGTGACATCCGAATGCCTGGCGGCTCTGGTCTTGAATTGCTGGACAAGGTCAAGGCAGCGTTTCCGGGTTTGCCTGTCATTATCATGACCGCGTATTCTGATTTGGACAGCGCGGTATCGGCTTTTCAAGGGGGTGCATTTGAATACTTGCCCAAGCCCTTCGATTTGCCCAAGGCGGTGGAGCTGATTCGTCGTGCCGTAGAAGAAAGTCATCGTGAGGAAGTGGCAGAGGAACGCATCACGCAGGCCCCCGAGATGCTGGGACAGGCTCCTGCCATGCAGGATGTGTTTCGCGCCATTGGCCGCTTGAGCCAAAGCAACGTGACCGTCATGATCACGGGCGAATCAGGTTCTGGCAAAGAACTTGTGGCCAAGGCATTGCACAAGCATTCACCACGCGCCAACGGACCTTTTGTGGCCATCAATACAGCCGCGATTCCCAAAGATTTACTAGAGTCTGAACTGTTTGGCCATGAGCGCGGAGCTTTCACGGGTGCGCAAACCATGCGCCGAGGCCGTTTTGAGCAGGCTGACGCGGGAACTTTGTTTCTGGATGAAATTGGCGACATGCCGTTTGATTTGCAAACCCGTCTGTTGTGGGTGCTCTCCGATGGACATTTTTACCGCGTGGGGGGACATGGTGCTGTCAAAACCAACGTTCGTGTGATTGCTGCCACGCATCAAAATCTGGAGCAGCGCGTCAAAGACGGGGCATTTCGTGAAGACCTTTTTCACCGTCTCAATGTGATTCGATTGCGTCTGCCACCACTGCGTGAACGTCGTGAAGACATCCCCATGCTCACGCGTCATTTTTTGCAGCAAAGCGCGGCGCAGTTGGGGATCGAGGCCAAGCGTATTTCTGAGGCTGCATTGACTTGGCTTGGCAATTTTGCTTTTCCGGGTAATGTGCGTCAGCTTGAAAACATCTGTCACTGGCTGAGCGTCATGGCCCCGGCGCAGTCCATTGAACCCAAAGACTTGCCTCCCGAAATTGGGGTGGTGACCCATGCTTCATGTGTCCCTGACGAGATGACAACTTTATGTTCAGTTCAGGGTGATGTTGCTGAATGTAGTGAGGCTGCCTCTGATGCTTTGGTCGCGTCCATGAGTGCATTATCTGTAACGGATGGCAGAACAAAGGTGCTGGTCCCAAATTGGGAACACGGGCTGCAAGCCCACGCGCATGCGCTGCTGTCAACAGACCGCTGTGATGTTTGGGATGAGCTGACTCGCCGTTTTGAATCAAGCCTGATTTTGGCCGCACTGACCGTCACACATGGCAGACGTATCGAAGCTGCCCAAAAACTTGGCATAGGTCGCAACACCATCACGCGCAAAATTCAGGAACTTGGTCTGGAGTCACTGGCATAGACCTGATACATTTCGTACAATTATCACAACTATTACAACTTTTGAACGGTATGACGATCCAAAAAATCAACCCCTACTTGCCATGCCCATGCGGAAGTGGGCGCAAATACAAGTTTTGTTGCTATGAGAAAGAACAAGAAGTCAACAACGAGGATTCGCTCTCGCTCATCAAGAAATCCGCAACCTATCCGGTTGATAAGTGCCTGGTCAATGAAAGCTGGAAAGAACGTGGGTTAGCCACTCTTTTTATTGTTCGCCAACTGCCAAATTCAAAATTCATTGTGGGTGTCTATCTGGTCGATCTGCTGTGTTTGGGTGTGAAAGATACTTTCTGTCACGCCAATGTCCCCTATACAGTGATCGAGGACAAGATCGTGCGATCGCGTGTGCATCTTGTACCGATTGACTATGAAGATGCCCGTAGCATGATTCTGGGTGGCATTGAATTCGCACGCCAACACGGTTTTGATCCTCACCCGGATTGGAAGGATTCGCAACCTATTGTTGAGCCAGAGAAACCTTTTGTTCATAAGTACAAGTTCGGCATGAATGGAAAGCCCATGTTTATACAGGGACCCCACGATGACATGGCTGCGATAACTTCAAAGTTAAGGTGATGATGATGATCCTGGATTCCTCAGTTCAGTCAGTGCCCTATCACCATGTTTGACAGCACAACCGTTGTTCTGGCGATGGCGTTGGTGCTGGTGATTGAGGGCTTTATGCCGTTTGTATCACCGGCATCCTGGCGTAAGGTTTTGACGCAAATTTTGCAATTCGACGATGGTCAGTTGCGTTTTTTTGGTTTGTGCAGTCTGGCGATTGGTCTTGGGCTGATTTGGTTTTTACCCTGACCCCTGACCTATCCATGCAGGGTTGCCCGATAAAATCTGGTTTTTAACAGCCCTCAACTTTTTATGTCTGCCTGGGTTTTGCCAGATCATATTGCCGATGTTTTGCCTGCGGATGCCAGGCACATCGAAGAATTACGCTACCAATTGCTTTCCACCGCTCGTCGCTACGGTTACGAACTGGTCATTCCCCCACTGTTGGAACATCTTGAGTCCTTGCTGACTGGTGCGGGTGAGGCGCTCGACCTGCAAACTTTCAAACTGGTCGATCAACTCTCAGGGCGCATGATGGGTCTGCGAGCAGACAGCACGCCGCAAGTGGCGCGCATGGATGCCCACTTGCTCAACCGTGCGGGTGTCAGCCGGCTGTGCTACTGCGGACCTGTTGTGCATACCCGCCCTGATGCGCCACACGCCACCCGTGAACCCTTGCAGTTCGGTGCTGAAATTTATGGTCACGCAGGTCTGGAGGCTGATCTTGAAATTCTCAGCCTGGCCTTTGATTGCCTCCAGGCTGCCCGGGTGGCATCGCCACAGATCGATTTGGCAGATGCAAAGTTGGTCAATGCCTTGCTGGCTGGGCATGTTTTAAGCGGCATTCAACTGCACCGTTTGCATGTTGCACTGGCTGCCAAAGACAAGTCAGAGCTTTTGCATGTCACCGGTGATGTGCCCGAGCGGGTTCGTCAAGACTTGCTGACACTGGTGCAGTTATACGGCGATGAATCTGTTTTGCTTGAGGCAGAAAAAGCCTTGCAGCCCTTACTGGCTGTGCGTAATTCGCTACAAAATTTGAAGCAAATAGCGCAACATATGGCTGGTGTCAAGGTCACATTTGATTTGGCTGATTTGCGAGGTTACGACTATTACACGGGAGTATGCTTCGCCATATATGCCCCCCATGCTCATGCCGCGCTGGCGCGTGGTGGTCGGTACGACGAAGTGGGTGCCGTATTTGGACGCAATCGGCCTGCTGCGGGTTTTAGCATGGATATCAAAGCCTTGGTCTCAGTACTCGAACCCTTGAAGGTGCAATCGGCCATCCAGTCACCGTGGCATGATGATGTTGGTTTAAGGAAAGCCATTGCAGCCTTGCGTGAGCGTGGTGAAATTGTCGTGTGTTTTGTGGCAGGGCAAAGCAGTGAAGCAGAAGAGTTCCATTGTGACCGCGAGCTGGTGCTGGTGGATGGGCAATGGATTGTGCAAGTGATGGATTGAAAAGAAATTAATGATGAAAACTCAAGGACGTAATGTGGTGGTCGTGGGTGCCCAGTGGGGCGACGAAGGCAAAGGCAAGCTGGTGGACTGGCTCACGGAAAGTGCCCAAGGTGTGGTGCGTTTTCAAGGGGGGCACAACGCGGGTCACACTTTGGTGATCAACGGAGTCAAAACTGCCTTGCACCTAATTCCCAGCGGCATCATGCACCCCGGTGTCAAGTGTTACATCGGCAATGGCGTGGTGTTGTCGGCGGCCAAGTTGTTTGAGGAAATAGCGGGCCTGGAACAAGCGGGTATTGATGTTCGTTCACGCCTGCGCATCAGCGAGGCTTGTCCCCTGATTTTGCCTTTTCATGCGGCACTGGATGTGGCGCGTGAAGCGGCTCGTGAGCAAAGCGGTATCGAAAAAATTGGCACCACGGGCAGGGGCATCGGCCCGGCCTATGAAGACAAAGTGGCACGGCGCGCCTTGCGAGTGCAAGACCTTCGATTTCCTGAACGTTTTGCAGCCAAGCTGCGTGACTTGCTCAGGTTTCATAACCATGTCTTGCGAACGTTTTTGGGTTCACAGTCTTTCAAGTTTGATGCAGCGCTGCAACCGTACATGGTCGATGGCGAAGTGCAGTTTGATGCGGTGTATGTTGAGGCCATGCTTCACGCCGAACTGCTCAAACCCATGATGGCCGATGTTTCCCGCGAGCTGAATGATGCGCACCACCGGGGCGACAACCTGCTTTTTGAAGGTGCGCAAGGGACATTGCTGGACATTGATCACGGCACTTACCCCTTTGTGACCTCCAGCAACTGTGTAGCAGGCAACGCGGCTGCGGGTTCTGGGGTTGGCCCTGGCATGTTGCATTACGTTTTGGGGTTAACCAAAGCCTATTGCACCCGCGTGGGTGGTGGGCCATTTCCCACTGAACTGGATTGGCAAACCCAAGGAACGCCTGGCTGGCACATGAGCACAGTAGGTGCTGAAAAAGGCGTGACGACGGGGCGTAGCCGGCGTTGTGGCTGGTTTGATTCCGCTTTACTCAAACGCTCCGCCCAGGTCAATGGGTTGACGGGTTTGTGCATCACCAAGCTCGATGTACTCGATGGCTTGAGTGAACTCAAACTGTGTACCGGCTATGAGGTGGATGGTCAAAGGACTGATATTTTGCCCACGGGTGCTGAAGAAATTGCACGCTGCAAGCCCATTTATGAAACCCTACCCGGCTGGAGCGATCGCACCGAAGGCATCACGCACCATGACCAACTGCCAAGCGCTGCACGCCACTATTTGCAGCGCATTGAACAAACCACCGGTGTGCCCATTCACATCATCTCTACCAGTCCCGACCGGGACCACACCATCGCTATCCGGCATCCGTTTCTGGTGGAATAATGTAAGAAATAGGCCTCCAGGCCGCGCCAGTCATGCGTAGATAGCTATCTAATCAGGAGTAATTTAATGTTAACAGAAGACGGCAAACATTTGTATGTCAGTTACGACGAGTACCACAACCGGATTGAAAAGTTGGCGCTCATCATTGCCCAATCGCGCTGGCCGTTTGATGTCATCTTGTGTTTGGCTCGGGGTGGCTTGCGACCCGGCGATATTCTTTCGCGCATTTTTAATAAACCTTTGGCGATCATGGCTGCGAGTTCCTGCCGCCAGGAAGCAGGTACTGTGCAGTGTGTGCTTGACATTGCCAATTCCATCACTATTCCCAAGGGCGACATTGCGGGCAGCGTACTGTTGGTGGACGACTTGACGGATACCGGTTCGACCCTTCGTGCCGTGATGCAGCAACTTCGCAAGGGTTACCCCGCCATGACCGAACTGCGCAGCGCTGTCATTTGGACAAAGTCCGCATCCCACTTCAAGCCAGACTACTGCGTTGATTTTTTGCCAACCAACCCCTGGATTCATCAACCTTTTGAAGCCTATGACACCCTGCGGCTGGAGGCATTGATGCAAAAATGGAAGGTATAACCCCGCATGGCTGACAAAAGCACTGCTCTGATTCATCACGCCTACCAACCCCCTGCGGGCTTTGCAGCACCCCAGCCAGGGGTATTCAAAGCCTCCACTGTTTTCTTTCCCAATGTGGCTGCCATGCGCAGTTTTGAGTGGAAGGACAAGTCTGCCTATACCTACGGTCTGCACGGCACACCCACCACTTACATCCTTGAAGAACGTCTGTCTGCATTGGAAGGTGGCAAGCAATGCCTGTTGGTGCCCAGTGGGCTTGCAGCCATTGCCACGGTGTCGCTGGCGCTACTGAAATCTGGCGATGAAGTGCTGATGCCCCATAACGTTTATGGCCCCGGCAAAGCATTGGTGGAGGGCGAACTGATGCACTGGGGCATTGGCCACCAGTTTTATGACCCCATGCAGCCCCAGGATTTGGCCGCCAAAATCAACCCAAAAACCCGCCTCATCTGGCTGGAAGCTGCGGGTTCGGTCACGCTTGAATTTCCCAACCTGTGCGAACAGGTTCGTCTTTGCCGTGCAGCGGGTGTCTTGTGCGCCTTGGACAACACATGGGGAGCGGGCGTGGCGTTTTCGCCGTTTGATTTGCAGCCGGGTATCAGTCCGCCACTGGCCGTTGATATTTCCATCCATGCCCTCACCAAATACCCCAGCGGCGGTGGTGATGTGCTGATGGGCAGCATCGTCACAGTCGATGAGCGTTTGCACAGACAACTCAAGCTGTGCCACATGCGGCTGGGTTTAGGTGTGGGGGCTAACGATGCCGAAGCCATTTTGCGCAGTCTGCCCAGCTTGATGCTGCGTTACCGCTCGCACGACGAAACCACCCGCCTGCTGGCGCAGTGGTGTTTAACGCGGCCTGAATTTGCGCAAGTCTTGCACCCTGCCCTGCCTGATTCACCCGGCCATGCGCATTGGCGTTCCCTGTGTCAAAACGGCATGGGCGGTGCTGCGGGTTTACTGAGCGTTATTCTCCAACCCAGTTACACCGTGGCGCAGGTGGATGCGTTTTGCGATGCCCTTCAAGTGTTCAAAATTGGCTACAGTTGGGGTGGCCCCATCAGTTTGGCGATGCCCTACGACTTAATTGCCATGCGCCCGTCTTGGCCTGATCACTTAAAACCAGGCACCCTGGTGCGGTTTGCTGTTGGATTAGAAGCTGTGACGGATTTGCAGGCTGATCTTGCCCGGGCACTGGGGGCGATGCCAGGTGATGTGGCGTTTGCGTAGCCCGTATGAGGCGAAGCGCAATGCGGGATTCTGGTCACATCAATACGTTGTCGTTCAGAATGAATCCCGCGCTTTGGTTCATACGGGCTACGTTGCTAACGTTGGAATTCACGTTCGGTGGAATGATGGGTTAGGGGCCAATGGGGGGCGCTGACGATACAGTGGCCAGCTATGCAGATGAGGAATTGAATCGAACAATCTTCGGCCAGTCGATTTGGCCGTCGGGCAGACAGAATTCTTCGATAAATTCTCTTGTGAACCGATTGATCACTTTTGCATATTCGATCATAAAAGTCTCATTGCGTTCTTTCGCTCGATAACCGATTGGCTCAATAATGTCTATGAAGAGCGTCTGCTCGCCAGAAACAAGCATCCAGAATGCTTCGCCGCACACCTTTCGGTAGTTACCTTTATCTTCCTGGCGTTCTCTGCCATAGCAACAGCCATTGATAGCAACTACGTTCTGAACAGTTTTATTTTGCCGCAAAACGATGGCTGCCTTGCGAAAATTGTCACACATTTTCTTTATCTGGCTACTGTTGCCCCAGTTAGGGCCAGATTTGATGGACACAATGTAGCGGCTTCCATCGCGACTAAATTCCAAGTCTATTCCCTCAATGCCGGACTTCATTCCGCCATAGGCCAAATGACAGGCATGTATCGCAACATTTTCAAGAAATGCACCAAAAATGGTTTCCTCCTGTGATGAAAGATGGGCATCCAAAATTCCTTTTACAAGGTCACCAGCCGCATTCATGTTCTTTGCTTTGAACAGGTAAGGATTTTTACGCTTGAGTACATTTTTCAGTTTTAAACCGCTCAAACTCTCTAGTTTGCGCATGTGGAAAGCAGGAATATTGTCTTCGATGTAACGAGCAATATTAGCCTTCATCTGAAACCTCATATTTCGCATGTGTTTGTAGCAGTAACATTTGCTTGTCTTGCGTCAGCTCCCGAGCCTTCTCGCAATATTCCGATAGAATTTCTATGCCCACAGCGTTTCGTTGTAGTTCTTTGGCAACCTCGATGGTTGTACCTGAGCCAGCGAATGGGTCTAGTACTCGGTCGCCTACGTCGGTAAATAGCTTAATAAACCATTCAGGCAAGGCACGAGGGAACGCTGCACTGTGGTTTTTGTTACCACATTCTGTAGCGAGATGCAGCACATTTGTCGGGTATGCCATGCTGCGTTGCGCCCAGTTGGCAATGTTTTTGCCGAAACCGCTGCCCACCTGAGAATCGAAGCGGACTACATCATTCTTGCCGAGCGACTTAAGACGCGCTTCAGCCCAGTCTCCCATAGGCACCATCACGGCATTTTGGTTCATCTTGAATTTACGCGCCTTGGTAAAGTGCAGACAACGCTCCCATGAATCACGAAAACGATTGGGCCATTTGCCGGGGTAGCAGTTCTTTTTGTGCCAGATATATTCTTCGGTCCATAACCAGCCCTGTTTTCGTAAAGCCAGAATCAACTCCAAAACGTAGGTATGGCGTTCGCCGTTTTCTGCTTTTTCCTTGATGTTAAGCACGAATGATCCGGTCGGCTTCAGAACACGAAGAAACTGCTCAGAACGTGGTAAAAACCATTCTATGTAATGCTCTGGCTTAATGCCACCGTAAGTTTTGACGCGACGGTCGGCGTAAGGGGGCGAGGTCATGATGAGATCAATCCCCTCGCTGTCGAATTTTTTCAGAACATCCAGGCAATCACCTTGAATAATCTCGGTTTGCGCTATCACAGAACTCCCCTCGTTGGGTGCTCGTCCAAGAATATGATCAACAAAATGCGGGACTTATTATTGACCATATCCTAAGCACCTTGCGTGCAGACTGAGCAACTAGTAGTCCGTTTCATCAAAAGGGTTACATCATGAAATCGATGGATTTTTCTGTCTGGCTAGGCGAACAACACCAGGTAGGAAAAGACATGATTTCATGTAACCACTTTGGTGAAAGTGACTAAAGCGAGGAGGATAGCAGAATGAGAGCGAACACCCAAAGGCTCAAGCGACAAATCATGCTGTCATGCCAACGTCTTAGGATATGGTCAACAATAAGTTCCGCATTTGGCCGTTAGAGTTGGGATGCAATCCCAGGCGCAAATCGTGCGGTGTGGCACAGCCACATAAGCGATTTGTAACGACGCAGTGCGCCCAAATCTGACGAGCCACATGCACAACTTATTGTTGACCATATCCTAACCATGAAATAGGCCTCTAACGCCCGTCCCTATTGCATAAGTAGCTATTAAAATGAAAGCAATTGAAACCCATATGACACACCATGCCCCTGGCCTGCGCATGACAGGTATCACCCCACCGCTGCATTTAAGCGACTTCAAGCTCATCGCGTTTGATATGGATTCCACACTCATCAACATCGAGTGTGTCGATGAAATTGCCGACATCGCAGGAAAAAAGGCTGAAGTGGCCGCCATTACAGAGGCCGCCATGCAAGGCCATCTTGCTGATTACAAGGAAAGCCTTCGCCAGCGTGTGGCGCTGCTCAAGGGGGTCACACTTGCGCAGGTGGATCAGGTCTATCGCGAGCGTTTGCAACTGAACCCCGGTGTACAGACCCTGGTGGCAGCATGCAAGGACGCCGGATTGAAACTTCTTTTGGTATCCGGCGGATTTACCCTTTTGACCGACCGCATCAAAGACCGGCTGGGCATGGACTATGCCCGCGCCAATGTGCTTGACGTTGAAAATGATGTGCTGACAGGTCGCCTGGTTGATCAGTCCTGGGGTGATATTTGCGACGGGGCTGAAAAGCGCAACATGCTTTTGCAAACCTGCGCCATGCTGGGCATTCACCCCAACCAAAGCATTGCCGTGGGTGACGGTGCCAACGACTTGCCCATGATGGGCGTAGCAGGCTTATCCGTGGCCTACCACGCCAAACCTGCTGTGCGAGCGTTTGCCAATGTGTCGATTGAATCAGGCGGGCTGGATCGCCTGCTGTGTTTGTTTCAAATGTGAGATTCAAAAGATGTGGATGTCACCGTAGATCAGCACAACGGGTGACAAGCCAAAACCGGCGATTCAGACTCACCGCAGGGCGAACCTGCCGTGGTTCGATGCCACCGAAACCACCTGCCCAACAGAGCAAAGCTATGGGCTAGGTGGTGGTTTTCATGATGATGGAAAGTGCAATGCACCAGGGTGAATTTGTTCTGAAGGCAAGTTGTTGAATTTTCGTCATTCCCGCGAAGGCGGGAATCTAGTGCATTCTGGATTCCCG
>CAIXMC010000068.1 GCA_903920405.1 uncultured beta proteobacterium | reverse complement strand
TCGGTTGTCTCTTGCCCTGTGACGGAGTTGCTGCGGATAATTTTTACGCTATGACCCACATATTTTTCCAGTAACTTTTGTGGTGTCAATAGATCGAAATCGAAATTTTGCTCCAGCACTGATAGACTTTCGCTTGCATTTAAGCTACGCAGTAAAGCTGTTTCAGGGCGCATTTTGGCGCTGACATCTCGAAAAGCAAGTGATGAGAGACCGCTTTGAATATTCACTTTGCGTTGGTCTTTCACCAGTGCCAGGTTTTCGTTATAAATGGTGACAGCCACTTCGTTCTGGTCACTCAAAGTGCTGCGCTGTTCACCAGATTGGGCGCAAACACTCAACGTCAACGTGAGAAAAGCTACAAATAATGGGTGCATTTTGAATCCTAACTTTAAGATACTGAGTAACAGAATAATTCTCAAAAGGGTATGCAGATGAGTTTAGAGTTTATGGTGACGGGCAAGGCGAATAGCCAAAGTAGCGATGGTGTTCTGAACATTTTTCTGAAAAGCCATTGCGGGACTTATTATTGACTATATCCTTAAGTTGGCGCATATGGGTTTCAAGGCATCCCCGTACAATCCGCCGCTTCCATTGTTACCAGATGTACCCATGAAACTGTGCCTTGATCGTCGCCTTCGCCAAAGTGGTTTGGTTGTGTTGGTGTGTGTGTTGTGTGCTTGTAGCGGCCTTGATAAGGCCAGTCGTCAATTGACCCACGTGGTCACTCCCTACAAAATTGACATTGTTCAGGGCAACTTTGTTTCACGCGAGCAGGCAGCAGCCCTGACCCTGGGCATGAAACGCAACCAGGTGCGCGATATTTTGGGGACGCCGTTGCTGGCCAGTGTGTTTCATGCCGACCGCTGGGATTATGTGTTTACCTTCAAGCGCCAGGGTAGTGAGCCGCAGTCACGAAAGGTCACTGTGTTTTTTGAGGGTGATGTGCTGATGCGTGTGGATGCCGATGCCCTGCCCAGCGAAGCCGAGTTTGTCACATCCCTAGACTCTGGTCGCACAACCGGCCCTGTGCCTGTTCTGGAAATGCCTGCGGCAAAACTTCAACCCAAGGTCAAACCTGTCGTACCTTCCAATGTCACACCCTTGCCTGCGCTGCCCTCCAGTTATCCACCCCTTGAGCCTGGCGAGTACTAGAAAGGTCGCCTCATGACTCCGTCTGGAAAAATCCGTGTATGCGTATCAGGTGCCAGTGGGCGCATGGGACGCATGTTGATTGAAGCTGTCTGGAAATCTGATGACTGTCAGCTCGGTGGCGCGCTTGATGTGGCAGGTAGCCGGTGTCTCGGGACAGACCCCGCGGCTGGCTTGGGTCTTCGCAGTGGCATCTTCATCACGTCGGATGTGCAAACTGGATTGAGCAACACCGATGTTTTGATTGACTTTACCCGTCCCGAAGGCACGCTGGCGCATCTTGAAGTTTGTCGTGATTTGGGTGTCAAAATGGTGATTGGCACCACGGGTTTTAGCGAAGATCAAAGGGCTGCCATTGTTGATGCCGCCCAGCATATTGCCATCGTCATGTCGCCCAACATGAGCGTGGGGGTCAATGTCACGCTCAAGCTGCTTGAATTGGCCGCCAAGTCATTGTCATCAGGCTACGACATTGAAATCATGGAGGCTCATCACCGCCACAAGGTCGATGCACCTTCAGGTACGGCTTTGAAAATGGGCGAGGTCATTGCCCATGCTTTGGGGCGTCACCTTCAGGACTGCGCCGTTTATTCACGCGAAGGTGTCACCTGCGAACGCGACCCCTCTACCATTGGCTTTACCAGCATTCGTGGTGGCGATATTGTTGGCGACCACACCGTGCTCTTTGCAGGAACAGGCGAGCGCATTGAAATCAGCCACAAATCCTCCAGCCGCGTCTGTTACGCCCAGGGCAGTTTGCGAGCAGCGCGGTTTTTGCAAAGTTGCCAGGCGGGTTTGTTTGACATGGCCGATGTGTTGGGTTTGACGTGAATTTGGCGCAGTTTTTTTGGCAGGGGGATGCACTTGCACGCAGTGTGGCTGTGTTGCTGTTGGTCATGTCTGTGGGCAGTTGGGTGGTGATTGTGTGGAAAACCTGGTTGCTGCACCGCGCCAGCACAGATGTGGCGCGTTGTATGGCAGCTTTTTGGCAATCCGGTACGGTGACAGAGGCCATCCAAAAAATCAAGGCTTTTGACCGTGAAACGCTTGTCCTGCCTATGGTGATTGCTATAGAAATAAAAGCAAGTGAGTCCCTGGCCGGCGCAGGTCAACCCGCGATGCAATTAACGCGTGTGTTGCGTCAGGCTTTGCATCAAACACTGACCCAATTGCAGCAGGGTCAGGTTTGGCTGGCCACCGTGGGGGCGACTGCACCGTTTGTGGGTTTGCTAGGCACTGTGTGGGGAATTTACCATGCGCTTATTGGCATTGCCACTGCGGGCACAATGACCATTGACAAAATCAGCGGTCCGGTGGGCGAGTCTTTGCTCATGACTGCTGCCGGTCTGGTGGTGGCCATTCCTGCGGTGGTGGCCTACAACGTGCAGGGGCGATCGGTGGCACGCATAGAGGCCGAACTTGAAGGCTTTGCGCGTGACTTGCGTGATCTGATGGGCAATGCCGCTGTTTCAGACACTACTTCAAAGTAAGACCCAATGTCTTTTGGCAGATTGAACCACGCACAGGGCACGCAGCCCATGAGCGACATCAACATGACCCCGT
Source organism: uncultured beta proteobacterium (assembly GCA_903920405.1). Taxonomy (GTDB): domain Bacteria; phylum Pseudomonadota; class Gammaproteobacteria; order Burkholderiales; family Burkholderiaceae_C; genus Rhodoferax. The sequence continues at coordinate 17,654 of CAIXMC010000068.1, read as the reverse complement.
TGGTCGATGTGATGCTGGTTCTGGTGGTGATTTTCATCATCACTGCGCCTCTTTTGACCCGTTCCATCCCTCTTAATCTTCCTCAAACCGATGCTGCCCAGGCCAGTGATGCACACCAATCGCTGATGGTGGTGGTGGATGCAACAGGGCAGGCTTTTCTGAAAAACAAGCCGGTCACTTTGAATGAACTGGCACAACAGTTTGCCCTCTCGTACCAGGCCAACCCTCAAACCGAGCTGCAATTGCATGCTGACAAAGCCGTACCTTATGGTCGTATAGTAGAAATTATGGGTGCAGCGCAAAAAGCAGGATTGAGCCGCATTGGGTTTATTGCAGATCAAACAACGCCCACTGCAGCCACGGGGCAACCCGCAACTCTGGTCAAGTGACGCTTTATTCATCCGCCGGGTGGTCGATAGGTCACCTTGTTAATTTACTATGAAATTTATAGCTTACTTCGCTTATTCCATGCGGGCTGGAGGCCTATTTCATCAATATTATTTGTCGGTGTGGCAAGTGGTGGTCCATGTCGGTAGATGCGTTGAACCCAGGAATCACACCCTTCTTGAAAGCGACCCGATAACTTTTGGGCAAGCTCATTTTGGTGTTAAATTCGCCACGTTTGTTGCGTATCAAATCAAACCCACGAGAAAGAACGAATCATGATGACTTTACCCCGCCGCCTGCCTGACACTTTAGCCGTATTGCGTCAAGTGCTTCAAGTGGTTTGCACAGTGGCTGCTGGCAGTCTGTGCGTCTATGCCGGTGAAACCACCAACAGCGTCGGTATTACCATGGTGGACATTCCGGCGGGCAGTTTTGTCATGGGGTCGTGCAAACGTGTGGGGCTGACGACGGCACAGCAAGATGAAAACGACAAGCGAGCTTTTTTGGGGCAGTCGTTGATTCCTGTTGAAAAAGCAGTGTGTTTGGCTGGCCGCTTAACCCCCTTGGCTGCTGATCGTGAAACACCGCAACACCGTGTCAATGTCCGCCCATTTCAGATGGGCAAGACTGAGGTCACACTGGGACAGTTCAAACACTACCTTACCGCAGCCCAGCGCAGCGATCTGATCGATGATGATTTCATGAAGTACAACAACCATGGTGACAACGCACCGGTGGTACTCGTCAGTTTTAGGGAAACACAGGGCTTTATGGACTGGCTGAACAAGACGGATGGAGGTGGCTACCGATTGCCCAGCGAAGCCGAATGGGAATATGCCTGCCGTGCCGGAAAAAACAATACCTACTGCGGTGGGGATGACATCAAAGCTGTAGCTTGGTACAAAAACAATAGTGGCGGTCAACCACACGAAGTGGCCACCCGGCGGGCGAACGCTTTTGGTTTGTATGACATGAGCGGTAACGGATGGGAATGGGTACAAGACTATTTCCACGACTCCTACCGTGATGCACCCGTGGACGGCAGTGCCTGGATGGCCGGTGGTGATCAGCAATACCGTGTGCTGCGCGGTGGTTCTTGGGGCAGCGATGCCTGGCATGTACGCGCTTCCCTTCGGGGCAACCTGGCACCCGGTGACCGTGATGACTATGTGGGTTTCCGTCTGGCCCGCACAGTCAATCCTTAAGAAAGGTTAGGAATATTCCTGACCCTATCCTTATTTTTCGCCACACCTTGCCATGAAACCACACTTTGTCAAACGCCCCCTTCAACGCGGCTTTACCCTGATTGAATTGATGGTGGTGCTGCTGATCATTGGTGTGCTCGCAGCGCTTATTGTTCCCAATGTGCTTGACCGTGCCGATGATGCTCGCGTCACAGCCGCCAAAACCGATGTCACCAACCTGATGCAAGCCTTGAAGCTCTACCGGCTTGACAACCAGCGTTACCCCGCAGCCGAGCAAGGTTTACAGGCCTTGCTGACACGGCCTGCAGCGGGGCCTGCTCCTGGCAACTGGAGACCTTATCTTGATCAATTGCCCAAAGACCCCTGGGGCCAGCCCTACATTTATCTGAATCCTGGCATCAAGGGCGAGGTCGATGTGATGTCTTACGGTGCTGACGGCCAGAGTGGTGGCGAAGGCAGAAACGCAGACATTGGCAGTTGGCAGCCCTGACATACATCGTGTTGTCATCTTTGACTTCAAGGTGTCTTCGCACTGCGGGTTTCACACTGCTTGAACTCTTGGTGGTACTTGCCATTGTGGGTTTGGCATCTGCAGGAGTGGGTTTTGCACTGCGTGATGACACCCAGACACAGTTGGAGCGCGAAGCCCAGCGCCTGGCAGCTTTATTTGAATCTGCCAGGGCACGATCGCAAGTCACTGGTGTGGCGGTGCGCTGGCGTGTGACGGCACAGGGTTTTCAGTTTGAGGGCTTGCCACCGTCTGATTCAGCACAAGACGATTTGCCGCAACACTGGCTTGACCCAGATACCCAGGCCATGATTCAAGACCGTGATGCCAAAGTAGCCTTTTCCACAGAATTCACAGCCTCCCCTCCGACCTTGCTGCTGGGGCCAGAGCCTGTCATTGAACCCCAAACCGTCACACTGTATTCACGCAGCCAGAGTGCATGGCAAATTCAATTGACCACCGATGGCGTGCGTCCTTTTGCCCTGCCATGATCAAGCGCACTTGGAACGGTTTTACTTTGGTGGAAGTGTTGGTGGCTTTGAGCATTGTGGCCATCGCCTTGATGGCGGGGTCGCAAGCGGTATCAGCCTTGATGCGTCACGCACAGCGTCAAACGGACATGATCCTTGCCCAGTTGTGCAATGAAAACGCCCTGGTCAATATTCGCCTGTCCCAACAAATGCCGGATGTGGGTGACAGCACAGCGACCTGCGAGCAAGCGCATCGCAGCTTGACCGTCTCTCTGACAGTTCGCCCCACACCCAACCCCAACTTCAGACGGGTCGATGCCCAGACGCAAGATGGTGATACTCTCATTTGGCGATTGACCACCATCGTCGGGCGTTACTGATGCCAGGTTTGACGTGGATGGAAATAAAGACAAAAACTGCCTGTAACGCCCGTGGATACTGCGTAGTTAGCTATCAAAATAGTAGTAGTTATCGCAGATAATTTGCACCTGGCCGTCTCATAAAGGGGGTTCTGACCGGATAGGCTTCCAATCCACAGCGCATCGCTCCCTCAATCGATCCATTTAAATGCCCCCCACCTGGGAAAAAAATTTCATCCGGATCGTAGTATTCCTTGCTGTATTTGTAGATGGCGAACTTCCAGCGGTCTATGGAACCGGTAAATTCAAGCCGACAAATGGCGTGGGGTTTCTCTCCATAATTCGATCGATCCAAATACAGATACATACCTTTGAACCGTGGAACGTACTGCATGGAATTTGCCGGAAATGCGCTGTTGAAGTTTGCAATGATGGCTTCTGCTGCACATTGAATGTCTGGGGGAATTTTCTGTTTAGCCATGATTATCTTGATATTTCTAAAAAAAAGGGAGACTTTCTCACCATGGAAAGAGCATAGCAATGTTGATGAAAGCGTCAAGAGGTTTTACGCTCATTGAGCTGCTGGTCGCCATCAGTGTGATGGCGTTGATGGCCATTTTAAGCTGGCGCGGGCTAGATGGTATCAGCCGTGCGCAAGCGCACATGCAGCAGCAATCCAACGATGTCCTAGCCATCAGAGCCACATTGGCACAATGGGGAACTGACCTCGATGCCATGACCGCGCAGCCAGACATTCCCAGCCTGGATTGGGATGGTCGGGTGATGCGCATCATGCGTCGCGGCGGCTCCTCACCTGGCGATGGCCTGCGCGTGGTGGCCTGGACACGGCGCACTGTGGAAGGTGTAGGGTACTGGTTTCGCTGGCAGTCTCCACCCTTGCTCACGCGTGGTGCGATCGAATTGGCCTGGCAAAAAGCACAAGGGTGGGGACAATCTCCCAGCGACGATGACCGCTTGCGTGAAGTGCGTACCGTGGCATTGCAAGAGTGGCAAATTTTTTATTACCGTGGCAATGCCTGGAGCAATCCCTTGTCAAGCGCTGGAAGCGCTGGTGCGGTGGCTGATGCACCCGCTGTGGCTGCATCTTCTGCGGCATCTGCAGCGAAAGAGCAGGCCGCTTTGCCCGAGGGTGTGCGTCTGGTTTTGACCCTGTCACCCGGCCAGGCACTTGAAGGCACTCTGACGCGGGACTGGGTTCGCGAACTGGTGGTGGGAGGCAAATGAAGATGCGTTGTGATGGTCCGACAAAACCCCGCGGGGCCGCCCTACTGACGGCCATGCTCACAGTGGTCTTGGTGGCCAGTTTGGCATCTGCCATGCTGTGGCAACAATGGCGGGGGGTAGAGGTTGAAGCAGCGCAGCGCACCCGGGTGCAGTCAGCGTGGATTTTGACGGGGGCGCTGGACTGGGCACGTCTGATATTGCGTGAAGATGCTCGCCAAGGCGGTGCTGACCATTTGGCAGAACCTTGGGCTATTGCCCTGGCACCTGCGCGATTGAGCACTTTTTTGGCAGCCCAGCAAGGCCAGACGGTGGTGGCAGATTCGTCTGAAGGGGTTGAAGAAGCCTTTCTGTCAGGCCATATTGAAGACTTGCAGGCACGCCTGAATGTGAGCAACCTGTTGGTCAACGGCAAACAAGACGAGGCCAGCGTTCAAACCTGGAAGCGCCTTTTTGAGCAACTTGACTTACCCCCAAGTGAGTTGCAGCTGATGACGCAGCGTTTGGAATTAGCTTTTGACACCGATGCAAAAACCAAAGCGCAAGCACCCTTGCAACCCCAAACTGTGTCTGATTTGATGTGGCTGGGACTGTCAGCGCATACCCTTGAAGTGTTGCGTCCTTTTGTCACCTTGCTGCCCGTGCGTACCTCGGTGAATTTGAACACGGCAGCGCCTGAAGTCCTGGTGGCCTGCATCCCAGGGTTTGACATGGCGCAAGCCAGGGCGCTGGTGACATCGAGAGCATCACAACATCTGACAACGCTACAAGATGCCGAAAAACGGCTGGCCAACCCTGTCATTCAACTCGATGCTGCCTCCCATGCCATTGCATCGCGATTTTTCAGCGTAACAGGGCAATTGCGGGTAGGTTCTTACACCATGCAAGAGCAATCTGTCTTACAGCGCGATGGAATGGATGTCAAAATCCTCAGCCGCACACGGGGAACGGTCAGTCAGTTCAACAATTTTTGACCCACTGCTATTTTCCTGTAGCATACGCCCATGAGTGCAGACCCATCTCCGGTACACAAACGAGCAGGTTCTTCGTCCCCATGGACAAGGCACTGCAGATCAAGCGACGCAGCCCATCAGATGGCAAAGTTGACCCCATCCTTACCCCGTTATTGAAAATTCAAGTACCATGCCACGCCAACTTTTTGTCACTACTGCTTTACCTTACGCCAATGGCAAGTTTCACATTGGTCATATCATGGAATACATCCAGGCTGACATCTGGGTACGCTACCAGCGCATGATGGGCAATTCTGTCGACTTTGTGTGTGCAGACGACACCCACGGTGCGCCCATCATGATTGCAGCCGAGCAAGCGGGCATCACACCGCAGCAGTTTGTAGCCAACATCCAAGCAGGCCGCAAACCCTATCTGGATGGTTTTCACATCAGTTTTGACAACTGGCACAGCACGGACAGCCCTGAAAACCACGAACTTGCACGCCAGATTTACCGTGACCTGCGTGACAACGTGACGGGGTCGCTGATAGAAACCCGCACCATTGAGCAGTTTTTTGACGTGGACAAAAACATGTTCCTGCCAGACCGTTTCATCAAGGGTGAGTGCCCCAAATGCCACGCCAAAGATCAATATGGCGATAACTGTGAGGCCTGTGGTGCTGTTTATTCCCCCACTGACTTGATGAACCCGTACTCTGCGTTGTCAGGCGCGAAGCCTGAGTTGCGTCAGTCGGAGCACTTTTTTTTCAAATTGTCCGATCCCAGGTGTGTGGCGTTTTTGAGCCAGTGGACGCAAGACGGTAAGTTACAAAGCGAAGTCGCCAACAAAATCAAGGAATGGTTTACCCAACATACCCACCAGGATGGTTCAACGAGTGTGGGGTTGGTGGATTGGGATATTTCCCGTGATGCGCCCTATTTTGGGATTGAGATTCCAGACGCACCCGGCAAATATTTTTATGTCTGGCTGGATGCACCTATTGGTTACCTGGCATCACTGAAAAACTTATTAGAAAGCCGTGGAGTGGACTACGACACTTATATGACCAACCCCGCACTGGAGCAATACCATTTTATTGGTAAGGATATTATTACTTTTCATACTTTATTTTGGCCTGCCACACTTCATTTCAGTGGTAGAAAAACACCAGACAACATCTTCGTGCATGGGTTTTTGACGGTAAATAATGGCGAGAAAATGAGCAAAAGCAGGGGCACCGGACTTGACCCCCTTAAATACCTGAGTATTGGCATGAATCCGGAGTGGTTGCGCTACTATTTGGCAACCAAACTGTCAGCACATAATGAAGATATTGATTTTAACGCCGACGATTTTATAGCGCGCGTCAATAGTGATTTAATTGGAAAATACATCAATATCATCAGCAGGGTCGTTGGTTTTGTTCACAAACATTTTGATGGGAAAATACTTGAGTTCAACCCTTCCCCGTTGGAAACAAGTTTGGCACACATGGTGACAACCCTTCGAGATGCAGCCGATGAGATATCAACGTTTTATGAACAACTCGAATATGGCAAGGCGTTGCGTAAAATCATGGAACTGACTGATTTGATTAACAAAAACTTTGATACTTATAAACCTTGGATTTTGTCAAAAGATAATCGTCTTGTTGATTTGAACGATGTTTGCCATTTCACACTCAATGCTTTCAAACTACTGACCATTTACTTAAAGCCTGTTCTGCCCCTGACAGCGCAAAAGGTAGAAACCTTGTTAAATATCCCAGCTCAAACATGGTCAGATATTGATAAACCCCTGGAACCAGGGCATCGCATCGATTGTTATACACACCTGATGCAGCGTGTGGATCATAAGCAACTTGACGCATTATTTGAGCCTGCAGTCTAAGGATATGGTCAACAATAAGTTCCGCATTTGGATCGTCAGATTTGGGCGCACTGCGTCGTTACAAATCGCTTATGTGGCTGGGCCACACCGCACGATTTGTGCCTAGCATTGCATCCCAACTCTAACGGCCAAATGCACAACTTATTGTTGACCATATCCTAAAGGTCTCATTTAATTTTTTCCTCGCCAAGGGACAAGAACGCGCTCCAGCCATCGCATGATCAGCGAGAACCCCAGTGCACAGGCAGCAATGATGCCAATGCCGACAAACACCGCATCGGTCGCCAGAAAGTGTGATGCCGACATGGTCATGTAGCCAATGCCGCGTGTGGCGGCGATCAGTTCGGCTGCCACCAGGGTACTCCAGCCAATGCCTAGGGCAATGCGGATGCCGGTCATGATGTCAGGCAGTGCAGACAAAAAGACAATGTCGCACAAAAGTTGCCAACGTGTGGCTCCCAAAGACAGGGCGGCATTCACTCGCTCAATGGGCAGATTGTGAACACCTGCCTGCGCTGACAACACCACTGGGGCAAACATGGCCAGAGCGATCAGCACAATTTTGGAGGTTTCACCAATGCCCAGCCAAATAATCATCAGTGGCAAATAAGACAGCGGTGGCAGTGGCCAATAAAATTCAATGGGCGCGTCAAAAATGCCTTTGGCCCAACGGTTCAGCCCCATGGCGAGGCCCACGGGCAGGCCAAGCGTGACGGCAATTGCCAAGGCAACCAGAATGCGCGTCAGGCTGGCTGACACATGTTCCCACAGAGTGCCGTTGGCGTAACCTTCCTGAAAAATGGCTTTTGCCGTGGTAAGTACTTCAACTGGTGTGGGTAAAAAAAGATGTTGCACCGATCCGGTTTGCGCCACAAACCACCACAACATCACCATCACCACACCGGTGGCCATGCTGATGGGGACGGTGGAACTTTTGCCAATGCCCAACGAGTGCATTTCAACCAGACGGGGTGTCTCTGGTGGGGGTGCTGCGTCAGTCATGAAACAAGCTCCTGCAAGTCTTCAGATTGATGAACGAGGGTGCGAATTTGTTCGCGCAGGTGGGTAAACTCTTGCGATGATTTGACCTCACCGGGGTTGCGGTCACGGGCAATGGTGCGAACAAAATCAGGCTCAAACCGCGCCACGATTCGCCCCGGGCGAGGTGACATGACAATAAGCTGTGTTCCCAGCACCAAAGCCTCCTCGATCGAATGTGTGATAAAAAAAATCCGCTTTCCCGTGCGTGACCAGACCGATACCAGCAGCTCTTGCATTTGCTCTCTGGTCATGCTGTCAAGCGATCCAAAAGGCTCATCCATCAGCAAAATGGCCGGATCAGTTGCCAGCGCCCGAGCAATACCAACCCGCTGGCGCATGCCACCCGACAATTCATAAGGCGCGGCGTTCGCAAAGTCTTCCAGACCGACTAGGCGCAGCAGTTCCATGGAGCGATCACGCCGATCAGAACGTGACACACCGGCAAACTTCAAGCCCAGGGCAACGTTGTCCAGCACTGATTTCCAGGGAAGCAATGCGTCTTTTTGAAACACTACGCCACGATCTGCCCCCGGCCCAACAATAGGGCGGCCGTCTAGTGTGATGGTGCCCGAAGAGAGTGGCAGAAAACCGGCCATGGCATTGAGCAGTGTTGATTTGCCGCAGCCAGAGGTACCCAGCGCCACCACCAGACTGCCTTCAGGAATGTCCAAAGACACCCGATCGAGCGCCTGCACAACGCGACCATGGCGGGCTGCAAAAAATACACTGGCCTGGTGAATACGAAGCATAAGGCCTTTGAATCACTTGAGAAAATCTGGCGTTACGAAGGCTGCATAACTGGGTAAAACAACAGAAATCTTTTTTTGTTCCTTCAAAAATGCTGCCGTATTTTTGAGAATTTTGGCCGCACCCGACTGTTCACCCCCTCCCAGCCAGTCCTGCGACATTTGCACTGGCAAGGGCAGCAAAGACAGGTTCAAAAGCGCAGCAGCCTGACCGGATGGAGTGCCACCCAAAAACTTGGCCAGCAGTTTGGCATACTCACTGTCCGCACCCCAAGCGGCTGGGTGGGTCACAAAAGACTGGGCATATTTTTCAGTCACGGCGGCATAAGCTCTTAGAAATTCAGTGTGGGACTTGACAAAATCGCCCGATGCGACCCATGCCGTGAAGGTGGGTGCTCCCTTGTCAGCCACTTCTTTAGAAGTGACCAGTACCTTGCCGTTTTTCTTCAATTCGGTCAGTGCCGGGTCCCAAACAAAACCACCGTCAAGATCGCCACGGTTGTAAGCCGCTACGATTTCAGGCTGGGGAATGGCAAAAATCTGCACCTCTTTTTCAGTCAGACCCTGACTTTTGATCAATGCCAGCAGTTGGTAGTGGTCGGTAGAAACTGGCGCTGCAGCCAGTTTCTTGCCTTTCAAATCAGACACAGAATGGATACCAGAGCCATTGCGCACCACCAGGGCTTCATCAATACCTGAAATTGAGGTGATATAAAACACCTTCATGTTCAGACCGCGTGAGGTGGCAGCAGCGTAGGGGCTGGATCCAACGTAGCCAACCTGAACATCGCCTGAAGCAATGGCAGCCATCACATCAGCGCCAGAATTGAACTTGCGAAAGTCAATCTGGTAGCCAGTGGTTCTGGCATAGTCGCCATTGGCAATGCCCACTTGAAATGGCAGTGCATCCGTTTGGTAGCCAACCACTACTTTTTTGTCGGCTGCAACGGTTGTCAATGCACTGGCCATCATCCCTGCACACAATGAGACCTTTAGTAATTTATAAACAAGTTTCATGGTTCAATTTCCTTGGTTTTTTTGAGCGATCACATCCGCTCGGAGCACAATGGGAGTTTCGGATTTCATCCGTTTCCAAGACGTTGGGCATTATCCTGGATTTTGCGGTTGACCGCTTGTTATCTGCATTAAACTATTATAAAAATTGATATTTTTCGCTTCTTGATGCAAAATCCTGGACAAGACGGTGAATGAATTTCCAACGCCCTATGGCACCCGCGTGACGGTCGTCGGTTTGAACCCCAGGTCTGCCATTTTTCCCTTGCGTGCCCTAGCCGCTCGGGCATTGTTCAGGCTGCGAATTTCGAGTGTTTCTGAGCGTGGCTTACCACCCCGTCCTATGCCTTCCAGGCGCACGCTGCGGGTGTAGGCTGCTGCGCCGGCTAACGTATCGTTGGCTTGCAGATCGATCAGCATGAGGCCTCGACCGCCATGGGCCAGAGTTTTGATTTCGCTGATGTCAAAGGTCAAAATTCGTCCACCGGTAGAGGCACAAGCCACATACGTCGCTTCAGGCCATGACACAGCGCCTGCTTCACAGGCCACGATGGATGGCTGGCACAAGATTTCCCCCGTATTGACCGTCATAAAGGCCTTGCCTGCCTTGAATTTTGACACCATCTGTTGTGCCACTGCGATAAAACCAAAGCCACCTGAGCTAGACATCAGCAAACGAGTGGTGGGCGGGCCAGCGAAATAATAAAGCAATTGCGTCCCCGCTTCCAGCTCAATCAAACTGGTGATGGGTTGGCCGTCGCCACGTCCCCCTGGTAACAAAGACACCGCGACGGAATACACACGTCCGTTGCTTCCAAAAGCCAGCAAAGTGTCAACACTTCGGCATTCAAATGTGCCATACAGCGCGTCGCCAGCCTTGAAGTTGTATTCCACTGGCACTGCGTTCACGTTGCCCAAACGGTCACGCGCCCAGCCTTTTTGGGACCGAACCCAGCCCTTTTGACTCACCACCACCATCACCGGCTCATCGACAACCTTGACCTCCAAAACCACTTTTTTCTCAGCCAAGATCAAGGTGCGACGAGCATCCTGGAAGGTTTTGGCATCAGACTCAATCTCTTTGATCATCAAGCGGCGCAAAGTTGTGGGGTTGGCCAGAATGTCTTCCAGTTTTTGTTGATCTTTGCGCAAGTCCTGCAATTCTTGCTCAATTTTGATGGCTTCAAGCCGTGCCAACTGGCGCAGACGAATTTCAAGAATATCCTCTGCCTGTGCGGAAGACAGGTGAAAACGTTCAATGAGTGCGGTTTTGGGGTTATCGGATTGACGGATGATGGCGATCACCTCATCTAGATTGAGCAACACCGTTATACGACCTTCCAGGATGTGGATGCGGTCTTGAACCTTGCTCAGGCGGTATTGCGTGCGCCGCTCTATCGTGGTGTGCCGAAACTGTATCCACTCCGAAAGCATTTGCCGCAGTGACTTTTGCGCAGGCCTGCCATCCAGACCAATCATGGTGAGGTTGATGGGGTTTGAGCTTTCCAGACTGGTGTGTGCCAAAAGCGTATGAATCAACTCTTGCTGGCTGATTTTGCTGGTCTTGGGTTCGCATACCAAGCGCACCGCCGCCTCTTTACCCGATTCGTCACGCACCACGTCCAATACCGATAACACCGTCGCTTTGAGCTGTGTTTGCTCCAAGGACAGAGCTTTTTTTCCTGCCCTGATTTTGGGGTTAGTCAGTTCTTCAATGTCTTCCAGAACGCGTTGGGTACTGACACCAGGTGGTAATTCTGTCACGACCAGTTGCCACTGACCACGCGCCAAGTCTTCAATTTTCCAGCGAGCGCGGCATTTGATCGATCCACGCCCAGTGCGATAAGCCTCTGCAATTTCTGAAGCGCTGCTGATAATTTGAGCGCCACCGGGGAAGTCCGGCCCGGGCAAAATGGCAAACAACTCGTCGTCTGTCAAGGTGGGCGATTTCATCAATGCTACACAGGCATCTGCCACTTCACGCAGGTTATGACTAGGGATTTCAGTCGCTAGTCCCACAGCAATGCCGCTGGCCCCATTGAGCAGGGCAAATGGCAAACGTGCAGGCAGTTGTTTGGGTTCTTCGGTACTGCCATCGTAGTTGGGGCAGAAATCCACCGTACCCTCATCCACTTCATCGAGCAGCAGACAAGTGATTTTGGCCAGACGGGCTTCGGTGTAACGCATGGCAGCAGCACCATCGCCATCTCGACTTCCAAAATTACCCTGCCCGTCGATGAGGGGATAGCGCTGGCTAAAGTCTTGTGCCATGCGAACAAGTGCATCGTAGGCGGCCTGGTCGCCATGCGGGTGAAATTTACCCAGCACATCACCGACGACCCGCGCACACTTGACGGGTTTGGCACCCACATTGCCGTTGGCCCCGCCAAAGCCCAAGCCCATGCGACTCATGGCATACAAAATGCGCCGCTGCACAGGTTTTTGACCATCGCACACATCGGGCAGGGCGCGGCCTTTCACCACGCTCAATGCGTATTCAAGATAGGCGCGTTGGGCGTATGTGGCCAGGTCAAGCGCGTTGTCATCCTTGGGTTGGGTGATAAGGACAGTGTGATTTGGCATGATGGTGCGATTCAAAGTGATGTGGAATTCTCTGTAGATCGTAGAAGCGGCTTCCATCCGCTTATTTAAATGCGGCTGGAAGCCGCATCTACAGCGGGAAAGATGCCCGCGCTCCCAGAGGTAAGTTTTTATTTAGTATCGGTGCAATGCCCACATCCCGCCATAGGTCTTTCGACATGGAAATGATGCCAGATACACCTATAAAATTGGCCTCTAGCCCTTGTCCCTATTGCATAGTTAGCTACATAAAACATAGTAAATTGAAACCCCATGACTCTCTTGCATATTCATCAATATCCTCGCGTTTTGTCCATTGCAGGCTCAGACAGCGGTGGAGGCGCAGGCATTCAGGCTGACCTGAAAACTTTTTCAGCCCTGGGCTGTTTTGGCATGACCGCCATTACCGCCATTACCGCACAAAACACCTGTGGGGTACGCGCCATTCACCCTGTGCCGCCCGCCATATTGCGCAATCAGATTGAGATGGTAGTGGAAGATATTGGCGTTCATGCCGTCAAAATTGGCATGTTGCATTCTGCCGAGGTGATTCGTACTGTCGCGCTGGCCATCGACCAATACAGCTTGCCCCATGTTGTCTTGGACCCCGTCATGGTGGCCACCAGTGGCGCTGTGTTGATTGACGATACTGCCATCACCGTGCTCGTCTCAGAACTGTTTTCCCGCGCTGTGGTCATCACACCCAATCTGGATGAAGCTGCGCTGTTGGTGGGCAGTTTAACCAGCGTACAAGACATGGTACCCGCTGCACAGGCATTGCTTTGCATGGGTGCCAAAGCTGTTTTGCTCAAAGGAGGTCACTTGCCTGGCGAACAGGTGGTGGATGTGTTGCTGATGACTGGTCAAGAGCCATTGTGGATGGAAGCCCCCCGCATTGACAGCGCCAACACCCACGGCACTGGCTGCACCCTGTCGAGCGCCATAGCAGCTTATTTGGCATTGGGATTCACGCTGGTAGATGCTGTTCAACAGGCCAGAATGTTTGTTCGTCAGGCCTTAACGGCAGGTGCGACCGTGAAAACAGGGCAGGGCGGTGGTCCACTCAACCACGGTTTTGCCCCCTTGCCCATGCGAATCAACGCCCTTGAGAACGATGGGTAGTGCCCTCGTGCAGCGCAAACATTACGAAAAAAACACGACGTGGTTCAAACGTGGGTAACACGTTGATCATGATTTCGGAGTCACCGTCCTGTGGATTCAGCGTTATCAAAACAGGGCGGGTTATGAACCACGCCCTTTTGCTTAATGACCGTATGCGGACTCACCGTGCGAGGTAATGTCCAAACCTTCGCGCTCGGCTTCTTCGGGGGCACGCAAGCCAATGGTCATGTCAACAATTTTATAAGCTGCCAGTGACACCACGCCTGACCAAACCACGGTGGTCAAGACGGCTTTGGTTTGAATCCAGACTTGCGCAGCAATCGAATAATCAGCAGCGCTTACCATGGAGGCAGTGACCCAGTCAGCCACATAGCCAGGGCCACCCAGCGCAGGGCTGTTGAACACGCCGGTCAGGATGGCACCCAAAATGCCGCATACGCCATGCACGCCAAACACATCCAGAGAGTCATCAGCGCCCAGCAGTTTCTTCAGGCCATTCACACCCCACAACCCTGCAAAGCCGGACAGGAAACCAATGACCAGCGCTCCACCAATGCCCACATTGCCTGCGGCAGGAGTGATGGCCACCAAGCCCGCTACACAGCCAGAGGCAGCACCCAACATGGAAGCCTTGCCACGCATCAGACTTTCACCAATGCACCAAGCCAAAACTGCGGCGGCGGTAGCACCAAAAGTGTTGATAAAGGCCAGTGCTGCAAAACCATTGGCTTCCAGGGCAGAGCCTGCGTTAAAACCAAACCAGCCCACCCACAACAGTGATGCACCCACCATGGTTAAGGTCAAACTGTGAGGCGCCATCGATTCCTTGCCGTAGCCAATGCGTCGACCGACCATGTAAGCACCAATCAAACCTGCCACGGCAGCGTTGATATGCACCACAGTACCACCCGCAAAGTCAAGAGCGCCTGTTTGCCTGACCCAACCGGCCTTGGCGTTCATGACATCTACCACATCTTTGGCAGCGTAAGCGTCAGGTCCCATCCAGAACCACACCATATGGGCAATGGGCGCATAACTGAAGGTAAACCACAGCGCCATGAAGGTCAGCACTGCAGAAAATTTCATACGCTCTGCAAATGCACCGACAATGAGTGAACAGGTAATGCCTGCAAAGGTGGCCTGAAAAGCAGCAAAAACAATTTCAGGAATGACAACACCCTTGCTGAACGTGGCAGCATTGACAAAAGTGCCCGCTGCGTTGTCCCATATACCTGACATCAACAACCTGTCAAACCCTCCAAAGAACGCATTGCCTTCTGTAAACGCCAAACTGTAGCCGTAGAGAAACCACAACACCACAATCATCGAGAAGGTCACCATAACCTGCATCAACACCGACAGCATGTTTTTGGAACGAACCAGCCCGCCATAAAACAGCGCCAGTCCTGGTACGGTCATTAAAATGACCAACAGGGTAGAGACCATCATCCAGGCGGTGTCACCCTTGTTGGGTACAGGAACAAGCGCAGGTGTTGGTGCTGAGGCAAGCTGTGCAGGCACGACAGCAGCAGGTGTGGCTATCACCGCAACAGGGGATGACGCAGGTTCAACAGCCAGCACAACTGAAGCCTCGGATGCTGATTCAGAGGCTGCAGAAGCTGCGGATGATGTAGGTGATGCTGGTGCATCAGAGGTTTGTGCATGTCCCCCCATCAACAAACACAAGCACAGGCCAAGGGATGCGAGTAGTTTTTTCATTGGGTCATCTCATTTCTTAATAAAGGTTAAAGTGCTTCTTTGCCGGTCTCACCAGTACGAATACGGATGGCTTGTTCGATGGGTGTGATAAAAATCTTGCCATCGCCAATCTTGCCGGTTCGCGCTGCCCCTTCGATGGCTTCAATGACCCGGTCAAGCAGTTCGTCGGTGATGGCTGCCTCAATCTTGACCTTGGGCAGAAAATCCACCACATATTCAGCACCTCGATAAAGTTCGGTATGTCCTTTTTGACGTCCAAACCCTTTGACTTCAGTGACAGTCACCCCCTGGACACCGATAGACGAAAGCGCTTCACGCACCTCGTCGAGTTTGAAAGGTTTAATGATGGCGGTAACAAGTTTCATAGGAACTCCTTCTGTGGATAAAAATAGATGCAGGTAGGGAAATCGCGCTTCATCAAAACTCCAATGTTGGATTGACATCACTGATTAAGCAGGGATCATGCCAACCCACACGTGCCGTTTCTCACATGTGTTGCACCAACACAGTGCCATCACTCAAAATGACGGATGGTCTTGACCGTCATGTAAAAATGCACGGATTAACTCTGCCCCGTCAATATGGATAAAGATACATTATTTCCGTCATTTCCCATTCATGCCATTCAAACAGGGCAGATCTCATGAGCTTGTCTTTGGTGCAAAGCCGTGCCCTTTTGGGGCTGGAGGCTGCAGCGGTAGTGGTTGAGGTTCACCTGGCTAACGGCCTGCCCAGTTTTACCTTGGTAGGCTTGGCCGACGTTGAAGTCAAGGAAGCACGTGAGCGGGTTCGCTCGGCCATTCAAAACTCGGGGCTGGAATTTCCCCACAACAAACGCATCACGGTCAACCTGGCCCCTGCCGATCTGCCCAAAGATTCAGGGCGTTTTGATCTGCCCATTGCGCTGGGCATTTTGGCTGCGAGTGGGCAAATTGACAAGGCTCGTCTAGCAGGCCATGAATTTGCTGGGGAACTCTCGCTCTCGGGCGAACTGCGTCCCATACGAGGTGCATTGGCCATGAGCCTGGCCTTACATGCCAGCAAAGTAGTCACACAACTGGTGTTGCCTCCCGACAGTGCTGAAGAAGCTGCTTTGGTGCCCACCGCACAGGTCTATCGGGCACGCCATTTGCTTGATGTAGTGCGGCATTTCCTGCCATCCCCTCAAGAGAGTGTGGCTCATGAACCCTCTGATGGTTTCACGCGCCTCACTACTCAACCTTTTGCGTATGTGGCACAGTATCCGGACATGGCAGATGTCAAAGGTCAGTTGGGTGCCAAACGTGCATTGGAAATTGCAGCAGCAGGTCACCACAGTTTGTTGTTGATTGGGCCGCCTGGGTCTGGCAAATCCATGCTGGCGCAGCGTTTTGCTGGTTTGTTGCCCCCCATGACCACGGATGAATCACTGGAAAGTGCTGCTGTTGCCAGTTTGGGAGGGCAATTTTCGTTAGACCAATGGGCACAACGCCCCACCCGCCATCCTCACCACACGGCAAGTGCCGTCGCTTTGGTAGGAGGAGGGTCGCCACCCCGTCCGGGCGAAATTTCACTAGCGCATCACGGCGTGTTGTTTCTGGATGAACTGCCTGAATTTCCAAGAGCTGCCCTTGAAGCACTGCGTGAGCCTTTGGAGAGCGGGGTCATTGCTATTTCGCGTGCAGCGATGCGAGCCGAATTTCCCGCCAAATTTCAACTGATTGCTGCCATGAACCCTTGTCCTTGCGGCTATTTGGGTTCCAATCAAAAAGCCTGCCGATGCACACCAGACCAAGTGGCAAGATACCAAAGCAAAATCAGCGGCCCATTGATAGATCGGATTGATTTGCACATCGAAGTGCCTGCCGTGGTGACCACAGAACTGATGCAGGCACAGCCCGGCGAGTCAAGTGCTGCCATCCGTACACGTTGCACAAGTGCCCGCGAGCGAGCGTTTGTGCGCCAAGGCAAGTCCAACCAAGCCTTGCAGGGACGAGAAATTGACCAGTTTGTATTGCTTGACGAAGCCGCTGCAAAGTTTTTGAATGTGGCTGCTGCCCGTTTGGGCTGGTCAGCACGCAGCACACACCGTGCACTGAAGGTGGCACGCACCATCGCCGACCTAGCCGGCGCCAAAACCACCCAGGTGACACATGTGGCCGAAGCCATGCAATACCGTCGCGCCCTGAAGTGAAGCGCATAGGCAGTGCTTTGTGTCATGGCAGGCGCAGAAATAACACTCAAAACGTGATGTGGATGTGGCAATATTCACCTGTCAAGCTGCGCGAACTTGAGTGAGGTTTTTTGTATAACAAATCGGCCTCTAGCGCCCGTCCTGCTTGCGTAGTTAGCTATCTTTTTAATATTAAAATAGGCGAATAAATTGGCCTAGGATGTGGTCAGTAATAAGTTCCCCATTTGGCCGTCAGAGTTGGGAG
>CAIXMC010000067.1 GCA_903920405.1 uncultured beta proteobacterium | reverse complement strand
GCCTGGGTGGCATCCGAGAGCAGGTTGTCCGCACTGAGCAGCCCGACAAAGCTGGCGTAGCGATCGGGTTGCAACAGTTCGGATACCTGCCAGCTTTCATACGCCGCGCGACCGTAGCCCAGTGCATACAGGCGAATTTCAACGCAATTGCTGACCAGTACAAACTGGCTGCCCGGCAGGTCGTTGGCGTATTCCCAGGCTTGCTGCACCGGGCTTTTGTGACGGCCGGGCATCAGGGCATCCAGGTTGCCGGTTTTGGGGCCTTTGAGTTCAAACGGTGCGACCACCTGACGCTGCTCGCTGGTAAACGTACCCAAAGCCGCATCGGCAGAACCTGTGGCCGCGCCCTTTTCATGGTGCAGCGTCCACACCAGGCCCCCCATCAATTGATAACCCAGCAGATCAACAAAAAAGCGCTGTAAAAACGCTGGCCGGATGGATTCTTCCTTTTCCTTGTCCAGTCCGCTTTTAAGGCTGCTGATCCATTGAAGAATGGCTTCGCGGTGTGTGGGTGGCAGCTCTTTTGCGGGGAAACGGTTGGCTATCAGCTTGGGGCTGAACAGGGGTTGGGTGTAGAGATCGCGGGGCATGGGCTGCAGGGGTTGTTAGGCGAGTGCTTTGGGTTGGTAGTTCACACCTAAAAGACCTTCAAAATGGGCATCACAGGTGATCAACTCGGCTTTTTCGCGCAAGGCTGTGGCATAAATCAGGGCATCAGCGGTGGCCAATCTGTGCTGGTGGGCTAGTTCGGCGGCATAAAGAGCGATACCTTCATCCAAAACAAGCACACGAGATGCTCGCATGGCGGCAATGGCTTTGTCGGCGATGTCTTCGGCCATACCAGCACCAATGGCACGCAAACACCAGCGGCGCAGTTCGTATTGCACCAAGGTGGGCACGATCAGGGTGTCTGTGCGTTGCAATACATCGTAATAACGCTGACCGGTGGGAGTGCCCGCCAGTGCTTCAATCCAGACGCAGGTGTCTGGCAACTTCATGTCGTGCCCTGGTTCAGAAGAGTGTTCAAGGCTTGCGTGTAGGGTTCTGGTTCATCGCTGCGATCGCGGTAATGGTCGGTGTCTGCTCCCCGGGCAATGCCAAACAGTTCGGTCATGGGCTGTTGTGGGATGAGTTTGATGGATGAGCCTGTGTTCAAAAAAACCAGTTTCTGCCCTGGTTTGAGCTGCAATGCCTCACGAATATCTTTGGGCACTGAAATTTGAAATTTGCATGAGAGTGTTGCTACGGACATGTCTTACTCCTTCTAAATCGATCAACTCATTGTAAGAAGATGATTTTCACGATAGTTTGTGTTTTGTCACGGTCTGCCTGGCGTGTCAATCATGAAGAACGCAGTCGCTGACAGCAACAAACGTCCCCAATTTCCTGGCAATGGCAGGAAACCAGACATCCCCGGTTTTTCTAAAATATAACTTAAATAATTGATTTTGATGAATAATTTTGATTTTTGGACAGTTGGCCATTTCAGAAAAATGAAAAACTCCGCAGCAAGCTGAGGGGTATCGGACATCAAAAAAACCAAAGACAAAGGGATCGCCCCGAGAGGCGGGGAATATACCCGCCGTCATTCAAAGTAATGTCGAAGATCAAAACATTCACGGGTGATGCATACCACTTGCGGTTGAAATTGATCTGTTTTTGTGGGCGCGGCCTTGGCCGCGCTGCGC
Source organism: uncultured beta proteobacterium (assembly GCA_903920405.1). Taxonomy (GTDB): domain Bacteria; phylum Pseudomonadota; class Gammaproteobacteria; order Burkholderiales; family Burkholderiaceae_C; genus Rhodoferax. The sequence goes on along the minus strand of CAIXMC010000067.1, from coordinate 11,858 downwards.
GGGCAAGACCGCGCCTACAGATATTGCAGTTCGGTCAATTTCCACATCACTTTGAATCGCACCCCTTGACTGTCAGAAGATGCATATCATTTCAGTTTGAATTATTGTGTTGCAAGCAGCCCGCCCTGCCAAAAACGACAGGATTTGTCAGTCCTTGCGTTTACGATAGCCCCACTTTTTTCGTCATTTAACCGAGTTCATCCCATGCCGATTGCACCATCCCCCAAAACCTACACCTGCCCGGCCTGCGGCTGGTCAAAAACCGTGACCCCGCGCAGCGATGCCCTGGGGCCCGGCGACTATTACACTGTCTGCCCCAAGTGCGCCCATGCGCCGCTAACAACCAGCAGAGCCAACGCTGCACAGGCGGCACTTGGGCAGTTGAGCGACCAGATCAAACGCTTCTGGCGCTGATAGCCCTGCAAACAAAGCCTTTCAAATCTGTCACTTTTTTTGGAGAACCCACCATGTCAAATGTCCTCGATGAGAGCCTTGCAAAGCGCCAAAGCCATATTAAGACGGCCAAGGATTACCTTGCAAAAACTAAAGTGCTGTTTGATGAGTTCGGTAGCGCCGAACTCAAGACTTCGCACGCCAAGTTTGACGAACTGCTGGATGCACTGAACGCTGATCAGGTGCGTCTGGTGGTGATTGGCGAGTTTTCACGCGGCAAATCCAGTCTGGTCAATGCCCTGCTGGGGATTGAATTGCTGCCAACGGCGATGGAGGCCACCACCGCCATCAATACCTTTATCCGTGCCCTGCCTGCTGGACAACATAACCGGTTCATTCGCATCCACTACCAGGACGATAAGCCCTTTGAAGACATGCCGTGGCACGATGACTCGGAACTGGTTCGCTGGGGCACCGAACTTGATGAAAACCATGCCCATGTGCGCCGGTCGCTGGATTACATCGAGGTGTTCATGGATCACGACTTGCTCAAAAAAGGCCTGGTGCTGATTGACACACCCGGACTGGAGTCAGTGATGAAGCACCATGAAGGCATCACGCGCAAAGCCATCGCCGAAGCCCATATTGCACTTTGGGTGCAGAACACCACGCAACTGGGCGGATCGGCTTCAGAGTGGGATTTCCTCTCAAGCACGATTCGCACCAATTTCAACAAGTTCATCACTGTCGTCAACTGGTGGGACAAAGTGCTGGAACCCGAAGATGCGCAAGATCAGAAAAAGCCAGAGTCCGTTCGGGTTCAGGAAAAAATGGACAAGGTCAAAAACAATTTTGCGAAGCGCCTTGAGAAACAACCCAAGGCCGAAGTTGATTTACTGACCAATTCAAGCCATTTGATGGGTGTCAGTGCAAAGTGGGCGCTGAGCAACAACCCCGATCACCAGAGACGATCCGGCATCGCACATTTGACCCAGCGTATCGCCCACATGTTTACCAGCGGAGAAGCCATGGAGCAGATTTACCGCAAGCCGCTACAGCAGCTTTCGCATATCCAGAGCCAACTGTCTGCCGGTCTCAAGGATGAGGCTGAGCAGTTGAATTCAGATAAATCGCTGGCAGAGCGGCAGCGTGAACTGGAAAGCCTTGAGAAAGACATCAAGCTGCTCGATGAAAAGTTCAGACGTGTCACTTCGGACTCAAAGTTCGAGCATGACGCTGCTGCCAATCACTGCAAGGAGGAGGTACGTCACAAACTGGTTGCCCCACTGGCCGATCTGAAAACGGAGATCGAAATCCAAGTGAATGAAGCCTACATCAAAAAATCCATCGCCAAAGGTGTCAAACAAATCGGTTTGCCCGAAAGTCTGGACGAACAGTTTCACAGCGTCTCTGCACAAGTGACCCAAGAGTGGGAAAGCCAAAAGCAGGCATTGACCAAGGTTCTTGAAGGGCTGCGCACTAACTACAAAGAGCAAATGGCCAAGCATGTATCGCAAATCAAAGGCCAGATGGCCAAAGTGGACATCGAGCTTCCGTCATTGGATGTTCGATTCGATCTGGATTTATCAGGCATCGAAACGCACCACCAGAAGGCAATTGAACTCCAGCAAGAGATTGCCGCACGCAGGGAACAGATCGACAGCATTGAATCCGACAAGGATCGGCATAGTGCCAACACCGCAGCGCATGATATGGCTCGTCAAGCTGTCAAGAGGGCTGAACGCATGTTGGAACAACTCGGGCCACAACCGTCACCCAGTGTGCACCATGAAAGAGAGCGAGTCAAGAAAGGTGGCATGTGGAGCGACGATAAATACGCAACCGTTGAGCGCACCGATAACAGCAATGTTGAGGCTTGGAAAGCCGAGCGCGAAGAACAGAGAAAAGCACTGGCTGACAAGGAGACGCGCATGGCCCAAATTACTGCTGAAGAAGAGCGCAAGACCGGCACTCGCCAGTCGCTGGAGAGAGCACAAAAGAAATACGAGCGGGAGCTCGCGGATTTTGAACGCAAGCAAGCTGCACTGGAGAAGCAGGCGAAAGAAGATCAAGCCGACCTGATCCGTGACTCGGTCAATCGACTCATTAAAAGCACAGCCGGTCAGCTTGACCAGCGCATCCGCTACCTGCAAGACCACGCTGCCAAGGCCATTCACACGCTGTTTATGAACCAGTTGGAATTGCTACAAGGCTGCGTACAAGATCAATACCTGGAACCCAACAACGCCAAACGCGCCAAACGTGAGGAAGTTCAAACCCTGTTGCAGCAAAGCCAGGCCACCATTGCCCAGCGTAAAGCCCAGTTGGCAACCGCACAAATTGAACTGGCTGCCTTACAGACACAAACCCAAACCGCCCTGAAAGCCTGAGAAAGAACATCATGACTGCCCCTCAACCCCTCCTGTCCCAACTCCAAAACCTGCTGCCTGCCGATTGGCAAAGCGCCCTTGACGACCTGGCTGCCACCCTGTTGCAAACCGATGCACCGCTGCGATTGACTCTGGTCGGGTCGTTTTCGGTCGGCAAAAGCAGCTTGCTCAACATGCTGCTGGGCGTGCTTTTGTTACAGGCCGCCATGGAGGAAACCACCGCCTTGCCGACCTTTATCGAATATGGCCCCCAGCGCCTGATGCAACTGTTAGGCTCGGATGGCAGTCTGCTGCCGATCGACGAACCGGGTTTTGCCGCGGCCACCACACAGGCGCCAGAAGGCGCTGCCTGTGCCGTTCTGAATCTGCCACTGGACTGGCTCAAGGGACTGTCCATCATCGACCTGCCGGGCCTGGGCAGCCTGTCTGCCTCGCACCGCGAATACACCGTGGCGCAAATTCAGCAATCCGATGCGGTGCTGTACCTGGTTGACCCGCGTGGCCCGTCGCAGACCGATCTCGAAACCCTGCAAATCATCAGCCAGAACGGCAAGCGCGTCAAAGTCATGGTAACCCGCTGGGACGAGGTCGAGTCCGCTGTGGCACGTGGCGAAAAAGCGCCGTCTCTAACCCAGTGGGCAGCGCAAATTGAAGCTGCCACCGGCTTGAAAACTCGCCTGGCCTCTTGCAGCAAAAACGGCCTGGGGCAGGATGATGTGCTGGATTTCATCGCCCGCGCCAAAGAAGATCTGGCCGATATTCGCCAACGTCGGTTTCGCGCCGAATTAAAGCCCATCCTGCAAAACGCACTGGGGCAAAACGCTCAGGCACAGCGCAGTTGCGAAGTCCTGTCAGAGCAGGCCATGCAAGCCTTTCACGCAGAACTGATGCAACGCAAACAAGCCCTGTCCGAGTTCAAGGCCGGCCTCTACAACCAGCAGCAGCACGACCGCGACAGCACCTTGCAGCAATGCGCCTTAGCCACTGAAAAAGCGCGCCAGCGCCTGGCCGGCCAGCTCAAGTCGCTTTGCAGCCAACTGACTGATGAGTCGGGCTGGGAAGATTTTGGCAACCAGGGTGGCAAACTGTTGCGCACATCGCAGGCCGACATGGCGCAAAGTTTGGTTGAACTGTCAGGCAGTTACGGCAAGTTGCAACTGCCACCTGCGCAGGTGGACGCGTTCAACCTGCGTCTGCCCGCGCCAGAAAGTATCGAATTGAATGACTTTCTCGACATCGGCAAACTCACCCAGTTGCAGCACGAACTGCAAGACAGGCAGGAAGATTTTGCAGCCGTCGAGCAGAAACTGGCCTCCCTGTCAGTCGCTGACATGAACGAAGAAGAGCGTGCCATGCGTGAACTGCTGATGCAGCGTCAGCAAATTGCTGAGCAACCCCTGCCGCGCATTGTGCAGCGCATCAGCGAAGGCGGCAGTGGCGCTGCGGTCGGTCGCTTTTTGGGTGAAATTGCCGACATCGGACTGATGTTTGTCAGTCCGGCAGCGGTCGGGGCTAAAGTGGCCACGTTGGTGGCCAAGGGCGCAAAAATGGTCAATGTGGCCGTTAAGACAGCCAAAGTGGCCAACACCGTAACGAAGACCGTGAAGGTAGCCAAGGGCATTCAACTCGGTCGCAAGGTGGCTGGCATTCCCGAACAAGCCATGAACAAGCTGGGGGTGCTCGAAGTCCTCTCGCTGGGTTATTGGGGCGAAAAGTTCGGTAGCATGTTCGGCAGCGCACCGCAAGACGAGGAAATCATCGATCCGCAAGCGCGTGCCGAGCAGGCACAAGTGCTGGCCGAGATTGATTCCCAAACCCAGCAATTGCGCCGTGCGCTGGCGCGCAACGAAGACATCGCCAACGAACGCCAATTGACCGGCCTGGCGCTGGAACAAAACAAAAAGGAACAGGCACGCTTGCAGTTTGAGCTTGCCCGCAGCCAGCAGCAAGCCGAACAAAAACACCGCGATGCCCAAATCAGCCAGCGCCAGGAGCGCCAGGCACTGCTGTTGCGCCACGCCGAGCGAGCGGTCAGCCAGTGGTTGCGCAATTTCGACCAGCAAACCGCCAGCATGACCGATCTGATGCGATCGCGCATCAAAAGCTACTGGGAAGACCGTGTTGATGCTTTGGTGGGCGAACGGTTGGTTGAAATTGATGCACTGACTGAACAAGCCAACGCCGGCCCGCGTGAAAAAGAGGCCACACTGACCCGACTGCGTGAGGAAGCGGTCGCCATCCAAAACGCGATCGATGTCCTGCATTAAAAAGCACCTGAGCGATGTCCTGAAAGCCGACATTGCGCAAATTCAGCCCTCCAGCGAGGGCGCAGTGGCCACGCAGGCAGTTCGGCGGCTGCATGATGTGGCCGATCATTTCCCTGACTTTTTATGCTTGCTCGCCGAGCCGTGGCTGGCAGAGCCTGTTCCCGCCACCACCCATGCCCTGCTGGCTGATTGCGCACGGGTGCATCTGTACGCCCGAATTTTGGACGATGCAATCGATGAAAACCTGCCCGTGCATCGCCAGAACCTGCTGCGCGCCCAGCCGGTGCTGTGGCAGGCGTGTTGTGGGTTGGCCACCTACCATCCGGCGCTGACCGCTGAAACAACAGCACTGATCAGCGAAACGGTGAATGCCGTGCAGCACGACGACGCCCAGCGGCAGACGCAGCACTGGGGGCAAAAAAATCATCACCTGCTGCTGGCCCCACTGGTGTTGTCTGGCAACAGTCTGGCCTACCAAACCTGCCGCGCTGGCCTATCGACACTCATCACCCTGGTCCAGGCTGGCGACGAATGGCGTCAGGGCGTACTTGACACCCACCACGTTCGGTATGATTTTTTGACCTGTCTGCCGGTCTTTTTGGAAGCGCAACCCTTGGCCAACCTGGTGCAACATGGCTGGCTTGGTGCAGCCGAACGCATCGTTTGGGAAAGCCGCCAGTTGGTCACCGTTCTTCAATCCTGAAAATCTTGAATGGATCCCTATGCACACCCCATCCAACCCTAGCCAATTTCCCCGCTCTCAAACCGTAGAAAAAGCCTTGCAAGCTTTTGCCGACCAGATGGAGCGCACCACAACCCTCAGTGATGGCGTGCTGACTGCGCGTGTGATTGGCGAGTTTTCTGCTGGCAAAACGCGGCTGCTGCGCGAGCTGTTGGGCGAACTGATTCCGCCCGCACTGTTTCCGGTGAGTTCGCTGGAGCGGCAAACCCGGCTGCAACTCGAAATCACCCACGGCGAGGTGCCCGTCTTGACACTGATAGCACGCGAACAGGATTACACCCCGGCAGTAACGCTCAAGATACTGACCGATTTCCCAGAGCGTGATGCACTGACAGCCTACAACCCGCTGCTGCACCGCCTGCGACTGACTCTGCCTGAACCACGGCTGATCCTGCCTTCTGGCGATGGCTTTAGCGATGATGCCAGCCCGAAACGCCTGTTTCTGATTGACACGCCGGGCTGGAATTCGGGCGATGATGTGCTGGCCGAGAGTGATGCCACGCAGATCATGGCCGGCCACCACAACCTGGCGCTTGTCTATGTGACGAATGTCACCCGGCTGCAAAGTGAAATAAATGCAGCCCGTCTGCTTGAATTTCTTGATGCACTCGCCAATGCTGATTTTCTCGAAGAACCGACACTGCTGTTTATCGTTACCCACTGCCCCGCCAAAGATGCCCCACGTATGGAAAACATCGCACTAACACTGGTGTTGGCTCAGTGGGAAAAACTGGATCGTGCTGCCGATGAACTGAATCTAAACCTGTTTTGCGTTGATTTCGGCACAATGAAAATGCAGGCACTTCAGACTTTTCGAGACGATTTCTGGCAGGCACTGCTGTTGCCCCTGGGGCACAAAGACAAGGTAGCCGACCCTTGGCTGTCGGCCTTGCGGCAGTGGCCAAAGGAATGGAATGTTGGCCCGCCGGTAGCCCACACCCAAGCGATGCTGGTGCAAGCACGTCAACTGCTGGGGCGCGCACGCAAGGGCGATGAATTTGTGGGCGGCATGAACATCCACCGCCTGCGCGGTCTGGATACGAAGGGCATGGTGCAGAAAGTGCGAGATACCTGGTTGTACCAACTGGGGTGCAGTGCGACTGATTTGGCCAGTTTTATGTCCAAAGCCCCGCAAGACCTGCCGGCAGAACATCCGCTATCGGCCTGGTGGAAACATTACTGGCTGGCCAATTGCAGGCAAGCCCTGGAGCCGGTCAAGGCGTTTTTCAAACAAGCCGAACAGGCGATCGGCGATCTGACCCCCAAAACGGAAGATCTACCTGCACACTTCGATGCCAAACTTGCGCCAGCCTACAAGCAAGCCCTAGCCGCCGTGGACAACAGCTTTACGGCGTTGGTCGAGACAGCACAGCAAGTGATCAACGAACCCCTAGCCGAAAAAGTGATTGCCACACTGATGACACTCTCGTTATTGCAATCCCGTTATGCGGATGACTATGCCATTCATTCGGCAGCCACTTCTGAAAGGTAAAAACATGAATTTTTTAGACCATACCTTGCCTGACGCAGCGCAACATTATCTGGATGCATTGGCGCAGTTATCCGTCAAGCAGGCGGAACAAAATGATTTGATGGAAAAAACAAAAGCGCAAAATCTTTTTCAGGCCAGTCAAATCGCAGCATTGTCCACCCATTCGGCAGAACAAGCCAATCTGATGAAAAAATGCCAGATGCAAATTGATGTTTTAGAGAATAAGTTGGTAAAACTGGAAAAGAACGCGGCGTGGTTGGATAGAAAAGTAGAACTGTCGTAGAAAATCAAAATAAGTTTTTAGAACGGAGTGATACAAGAGGCAGCAAAGTTTGGCAGCTTAAATACGGTTATTTGGACAATGGCAATGGAACGATCACCGACCCAAAAACCGGGTTAATGTGGAAATGTGAACGAGAGTGTGGTCAATACACTTGGCAAGATGCCATGAATCGCTTTAACCGCATATCATTTGCAGAATTTTGTCACTGGCGATTACCGACGGTTGAGCAACTCAAAACGCTGATTTTGAGGGATATTCATCCAAATATTTCCGAAGAAGTATTTCCTGACTCTGAAACATGGTTTTGGTCGTCAACCGAGTTCGGTTCGACTGATGCTTGGGGTGTATTTTTTCAAAATGGTAAAAGCACCCACTACCTACGCACCCAAAGATTGGCAGTGCGTTTGGTGCGCACCAGTCAGTCATGACGTTTTTGGCTTGTGGTTCACAACAATGATTTCTTGCCATCCATTCCAAAACCCCCTCCAGTCTGACTGCAAGCTCTGGCTTTTGTTCAATGACTACGCGATTGATTTGACAGCATTTTCTAAAAAGGTAACACATGCATTTTCTGGATTACACCCTGCCTGAGATTTCTAAAGGTTATCTCGATGTATTGGCTCTTTTATCAGTCAAACTGGCTGAGCAAAATAATTTGCTGGAAAAAACTCAAGCTAAAGTTCCTGATTTTGTAAATCAGGTGGCCATGCTGACAGAAAATTTGACAGGGCAAACAAAATTACTGGAAAATAGTCTGAAGCAGAATCATGTTTTATTAAATAGAATCACTGCTCTGGAAGGTAATATTCAAGCTGTCGAGAAAAATTTAGAGATATTGGAAAAAAACTATGACAAGCTATTGTGGGCGGCCATTTGTCCGGAATTGGTGGTGATACCAGCAGGCAGCTTTACGATGGGCAGCAACGACTTCGAGGATGCAAAGCCCCCTCATACCGTCAAAGTCAGCAGTTTTGCAATGGGCAAGACTCCCGTCACGCAAAAGCAATGGCAGGCCGTGATGGGCAGCAACCCAAGTCATTTCAAGGAGGATGGCGATGACTGTCCGGTAGAAAATGTCAGTTGGCTTGAGGTTGAGCAATTTATCCAGAAGCTCAACAGTAAAACCGGCAATACCTATCGCTTGCCAAGCGAGGCCGAATGGGAATACGCAGCCCGGGCAGGGACTGCCGGCAAGTGGTGTTTTGGCAATGAGGAAAAACAACTGGGTCAATACGCCTGGTACAGAGACAACAGTGGTTCCCGTCCCCATCCCGTCGCCCAGAAACAGGCCAATGACTTTGGACTCTTTGATGTACACGGTAATGTCTGGGAATGGGTGCAAGACATCAAGCACAACGACTACAACGGAGCAGCGACCGACGGAAGTGCCTGGACGAGTCGAGGCAATTACAAAAAAAGGGTACTTCGGGGTGGCTCCTGGCTCGACACGCCTGCAAGTTTGCGTTTGGCCTTTCGCGGCAGTGACAGCACTGATAACCGCTTTGGCAATATCGGTTTGCGTCTGGCACAAACTCTGCTTACTCCTTGAATCTTCTCTTCTATACGTTGTTACCAGTTCCCTGGTTACTTGTTAGAAACATCCAGCGGCCCTCTTGAAGCGGTTTTATTCATCAAAATGGCCTCCATCCCGCTTGGAATAAGCGTAGGTTGCTATCATTATTATTAACAGATTCAACCATTTTTGCATCAATGCATGAATGTTGCAGGCCAGCGATGCTGATTTTTCACCAACTATCAGGCAACACTCGATAAAAAAGGAAATCAAAGATGAATTTTCTTGACCATACTCTGAATAAAAATGCAGTCGATTACCTGAATACCCTCGCTAAATCTTCTGTAAATACATTGAAAGAGCATCAAAAAACCCTACAGAACAAGCAATTTGAAGTGGATAAGCTATTAGAAAAAATAACAACGATTGAGAAATTGAATATCAATCTCAAAGAGAAAATCAAAAAAACAAACCATGGCATCAACAGACTTGTTGCAGAATTATATTCAAACGGCAATAAAACATCCCTGCGTGAAATAAAGCTGGCAATCAACTGGAGGTACCCCATTGTATTGGGAGAATGTTTTATAGAAAAGGGTGCGTTTGTTGAGAAAGGTGACCTATTGTCCAAGGCAGAAGGACTTGAATTTTATTGCAGTTGTTCTGGTTTTGTAAAAGAATTACTAAAACGGCCTGGTGATCGTGTATCGTCAGGTGATTCAATTGTTGCAATTTTACTTGGCACTGATTCCTGATACGACATATCACCATGATTTCAGAAACGCCAACCAATCTCAGATTTCCTGATCCGCGTGGAATGCCCAATGGCACTTTGTTGAAGCCCCGAACGCAGGCGGATTTGAGTTGAATATCCTCAAAACCAGCTCTACAGATGATGGCTTTTTGAATCAAATTCATCTGCGTTCGGGGAAGCGCCATCTTGGCGATTGACAAACTAAAAGCGGCAGGATGCCGCTTCCACAAGGTGCCATTCTCGATTCCATCATTTTTGCTACCTGTGCTTGGTGCGGATCAGGAAGTCTGAATCTATTCAGCCAATTCTTGCCGGTCGCACAGTGACGCTCGGCTGATATCAAATGGGTGTATTGCTCCTTGAACACATCAAACGCTGCCACCAAAAAAGCCCCCGATCCACAGGCCACGTCGCACACCCTGAAATGCGTCAGTACCTCTTGCCAGGCCAGCCAGAACCCATATTCGGCAACATTTTCAGCCGACACCGATGAGGGTATAAATGGCCGCAAACGCTTGTCAGACGTGCATAGTTCACTATCAGAATAATAGTCTTTATGAAGTTGATCAAAGCGCGCTTGCAAAGTGGGGGTGAGCGTTTGTTCAACGATAAATCGGGTGATGTGGTCGGGCGTATAGACCACGCCATCACGCTTGCGTTTGCCCTGCACTGCCTTTTTGCTGCTGGTTGTGCTTTGGACAGTCTGCGCAAAGCTGCTGATGTCGCCCAGGCTGGCAATGTGTTCCAAATCGCTGATGCTTTGCTCAAAAATGCGCCCCAGCACCGTCACACTGACCTCTTGTGCATAGTCATAGCCAGCCAGTTTGAGAAAACTGTTCACCAGGGTGTCACTGACCTTTAACTGCTCCAACGCAGCATCCGGCGCAAACAGGCCGCCGTTGTAGGACGGGATTTTCAGGTAGGGGTTGCCTTTGTCCACCGCCTTGAACAGTGCCACAAAGTTCGCCCAGCGAGGCTGCGGGTTGTAGGGGTCAATGTGGCTGGCGGCCTTTGCAATCGAGCCTCTGGGCAACAGGTTGCGACTTTCGGCAAAGGCAATGAACAAAAGCCGGTCAATTAACTTTTGGGCATGGCGAACCAAATCGGCAAAAACAACCGTCGGGTTTTGGTGGTGCAGACCCAAAATCAAATCCTGACGAAGCGCCTTGTAATCGCAGTACAACGCCTGGGTAATTTCCCGCTCTTGCACCGCGTTGTCTTTGAGCAGCGACTGGGTGGCGTGAGAGAGCAGGTTGGCGGCACAAAGCAGCCCGATAAAACTGGCGTAGCGCTCAGGTTGCAGCAGCTCGGCTATCTGCCAGCTCTCGTAAGCAGCCCGACCATAGCCCAGCGCGTACAGGCGAATTTCAACGCAATTGCTGACCAGCACAAACTGGCTGCCCGGCAGGTCATTGGCGTATTCCCAGGCTTGCTGCACCGGGCTTTTGTGACGACCGGACATCAAGGCATCGAGGTTGCTGGTCTTGGGGCCTTTCAGCTCGAACGGGGCTACCACCTGGCGCTGCTCACCTGTAAACGTGCCCAAAGCCGCATCGGCAGAACCTGTGGCCGCGCCCTTTTCATGGTGCAGCGTCCACACCGGTCCCCCCATCAATTGATAACCCAGCAGATCAACAAAAAAGCGCTGTAAAAACGCTGGCCGGATGGATTCTTCCTTTTCCTTGTTTAGCCCAGTTTTGAGGCTGCCAATCCATTGAAGAATGGCTTCGCGGTGCGTGGGTGGCAGCTCTTTTGCTGGGAAACGGTTGGCTATCAGCTTGGGGCTGAACAGGGGTTGGGTATGGGGGTCGCGGGGCATGGGTGAAAATAGGTTATCAGGCGATTGCTTTGGATTGGTAGTTCACACCTAGGAGACCCTCAAAATGGGCATCACAGGTGATTAGGATAGGGTCAACAATAGTCTGAAAATAAATCTTCCCCAAAAAAGTTGCACATTCTCAAAAATTAACCCCCAGATAACTCTCAATTTTGGCTGCTGCAAACTCCAGCATTTCAGGCGTGAG
>CAIXMC010000066.1 GCA_903920405.1 uncultured beta proteobacterium | reverse complement strand
CTGTTGAAAACCCAGCAGTTCATACCACTGCCGGTTAAGCAATATGCGACCGGACGGTATGTGCCAGTCCCACACTGCCTCTTGGATGATGTTCAGCACATCTTGCAGCCTCTGCTCACTTTGTGCCAGTTGCTTGTGGCCATGCACCGTCTTGGTCACGCCCTGCGCTACCAGCCAGCGACTGATGGCGGGTATCAAGGTGGATTGAATAAATTTTTTCATTGGCTATGGCTATAAATGTGGATATGTGGGCAACAATAAGTTCGGCTTCCCATCGTTCCTACGCTCCGGCGTGAAAACGATGAATTTGCCCAAGCGACTGGAAGCCGTTTCTACCCTAAAAAATGCCTGTAACCCTTATGGGATAAGGATACATTGCTATAGTTTTCTTTATTCTTTCACGTTAAACGATTTTCCTTAAGCCAGCGCTCCAGCGTGGCTTGCAGCTTCTCCATGTCAAGGGGTTTGACCAGAAAATCATCCATGCCGGAAGCCAGACACTTTTGCCTGTCTTCTTCAAAGGCATTGGCGGTCAAGGCAACGATCGTTGTGCGTGGTTGGCCTTGATCTGCTTCCCACAAACGTATTTTCTCAGTCGATTCCAAGCCGCCCATGACAGGCATTTGAACGTCCATCAACACCAGATCGGGCGCGCCACCCTGGGTGATGAAGTCAAGCGCCTGTTGGCCGTCTTCAACGACTGTGACCGTCAAGCCCGAACAATCCAGCTCATCCAGCATCGCCATGATAACCATACGGTTCACAGGATTATCTTCGGCAATCAGCACCGTTCCAGTCAAATTCCTGGCTGGCACTGCATCTAAGTCTGCCGTGGTCTGCTGCGAATCCTGCGCCTCGGTCTGGAGCAAAACGTGAACTCGAAACCAGAAACGCGATCCTTGGCCGTGTTTGCTGTCAATTCCCACCTCACCCCCCATCAGTTGCGCCAGCCGTAAAACGATGGACAGGCCCAAGCCAGAGCCGCCAAATTGACGGGTAGTCGAACTGTCGGCCTGGCTAAAAGCCTGAAACAGACGGGCCTGCTGCTCATTCGTAATGCCAATGCCGCTGTCTAAAACCGAAAACTCAAGAACAGCGTGCTGAGACTGGCGTTCAATTTCGCAAGCCACAATGCGAACAAAGCCACTGGCGGTAAATTTGATGGCATTGCTGATCAGGTTCGAGAGCATCTGACGCAGCCGATAGGGGTCACCCAGATAGCATGGCCCCGCCGGCCCCTGCCAAACGGACTCCAGTTGCAGCCCTTTGGCGTTGGCAGTTTCTGCAAACAGGGCACGAATGTCGCTAACGATGGAGTCGCCCGCAAAAGCCATCGACTCCAGTTTGAGTTTGCCCGCCTCTACTTTGGACAAGTCAAGGATGTCGTTGAGCAGTGACAGCAGCGTGTGGCCAGAATTGATGATGGTGAGTGCAAACTGCACGCGCTTGTCATCTTGAAGTTGGGGCAAGACGAGCAACTGCGCCATTCCCAAAATGCCATTCATCGGTGTGCGAACCTCATGGCTCATCGTGGCCAGAAATTGGCTCTTGGCAGCATTGGCAGCCAGAGCCTCTTGCTTTGCTTCCATCAATTTTGCCTCGGCCATTTTTTGAGCGGAGATGTCAACACAGGACCAAAGCACTTGATCCGAGTGCTCACCAAAGATCGTACCCGCCAGGTCAAACCAGCACAAACTGCCATTCTTGTGGCGAAATTGAACTTGTGTGCGAAATTTCTGATGGGCAAAAATAACGGGATAAGCTGCTTCACCCAAAGCCAGAAAGGCCTCTTCGCTCTGAAAAATAAGACGGGTCTCACGCCCTTTCAGCTCAATCCAGTCATACCCCAGGGCGTTCAACAGAGACGGGGTGGCCCACAGAATTTTGCGATTATTCGTGGTGATGAGCAGACCAACAACATCACTTTGCAAAATGGCCTGTTGTTCACTCAGCAGGGCAGCAATCTTGTCCTGGGCTGCATGTCGCTCGGTGATGTCGATAAAACTGCCCACCACACGGATGGGGTGACCCTGTTCGTCACGTTCAACCACGCCACCACGATCCTGCACCCAGATCACGCCCTGTTTACCCACCATCCGGTGCTCGGACTGGAAGCTATCCGTATCACCTTGCAGCATTGCGTCAATGCGCTGCATGACACCAGGCTTGTCGTCTGGGTGAATAAAGGAGACAAATACGTCCAGAGTGTCCCAGGCTTCACCGATGTGAAAACCCAGCACTTCATACCATTGACGGTTATGCAGCACGCGACCGGACGGTACGTGCCAATCCCACACAGCCTCTTGCGTGATGTTCATCACATCCTGAAGTCGCTGCTCACTCTCGGCCACCTGCTTGTGGCCACAAACGATTTCGGTGATGTCATGCGCGACCACCAGCATCTGAGGCCGCCCGTGGCTGTCCGTCATAGGGGTTTTGATGGATTTGTAATGTCTTAGTTTGCCAGAAACCCTATCCTGACTGTCCACAACAACAATGAGCTTTTCGCCATTGAACAAAGCAGCCTGCTCACCTTGAAAAAAGCCGTCAGCCAAAGTGACCGACACGCCCAAGTCGTCGGAACGCCGGCCAATCATGGCCGTAGGGGTAGTGTTGTACAGGCGTGCCAGGGCGACATTTACCAGGACGAATTTGCCTTGTTCGTCCTTGAGAAACACAGGGTCGTCAATATTGTCAATAACGTTGCGAACCTGCTGGCTGTACATGTGCATTGCGTCGGTCGTTCGTTGTAACTCGACCGTCTTTTCCAAAACCTCACGGCGAACCAGTGCGACCCGTCCGGTGCTGACCAAAATCAGCACTTGCAGCATGCTCGCCAATAACAAGCCCGCAGCGCTGACGACCCACGTCCTCCAGGCGGGGTGTGCATCCATCCACTGCCGATTCGGAAAGACCACGATGTCCCATTTACGGTCAAAGACGCTGATCGAGCCTTGCCAGACCAGGTGCATCTGGGGGGGCAGTTGGTCGGGACCGGACTGAAACAGCAGGCGCTGACCAGGCGGGGCTGCTTGGTCACTGAGCATGAACACGATGCCCGGATCAATGCTGTGCCCCACGGCGGTCTGTGCCCTCTTTGCCATATCGGCGACCTTGAGAACGCCAACAGAAAAACCCAGCAAACCAGAAGGATTGTTTGACTTGAGCGGTTTTGTGCTTCGCTGGTAGGCCGGGTACAGCACCAGCATACCCACCTGTTGGTTCTGCACCAGCGTGATGGGGGCAGTGATAGTGGGTTGGCCTAAGCGAAGTGCGCGCTCAATGGCATCGGCGCGTGTG
>CAIXMC010000065.1 GCA_903920405.1 uncultured beta proteobacterium | reverse complement strand
AGGCATCAACAACGGTCCCAATATGGGCGATGACACCATTTATTCCGGCACGGTCGGAGCCGCCATGGAAGGGTATTTGTTTGGCATACCCGCCATTGCATTTTCTCAAGTGGAGCATGATTGGAGACATCTGGATGCAGCCGCATCAAAGGTTCGCGAGATGGTGACTTACCTGAAAGATCAAAACTTGATTGGACGCACACCATGGTTGTTGAATGTCAATCTACCCGGTGTGGCTTTGAATCAGATGGGGCAGTTCAAGTTGTGTCGATTGGGTCGGCGACATGCGGCTGAAGCCGTCATTACCCAAAAAAACCCGCATGGTCAAACCATGTATTGGATTGGTGCAGCCGGCCAAGCCAAAGACGATGCCGATGGCACCGACTTTCATGCAACGGCACAAGGGCATATTTCTGTGACACCCCTTCAAATTGACTTGACGGATCATGCACACTTAAAGGATTGGGTACAGTCTGTCTGTGATCTCAATCACATCACGGGAATTTAGATGATGGTTTTCAAAAATCAATTAGCTTGTGCTTTGGCTGTCAATTTGGCGGCTCTGTTGATGCTGGGATGCAGCAGCACACGTTTGAACCATGCACCGGTTGAAGACAGGGGCACGCGTTTTGGCGCATCTGGAATGATCGCACCTGCTGTCAAGCTCCCATTGGGGTTTGAAAATGCAGGCAATCCGGGTTATTACACCGTCAAACCTGGCGACACCCTGATTCGCATTGCAATGGAGCATGGTCAGTCATTGCGTGATATTGCCCATTGGAGTCAGGTGTCTGACCCCAATCGGATTGAAGTGGGTCAAGTGCTGCGCGTTGTACCGCCTATCGACACGCAAGTGCAAGTCAAGCCGGTGACCGGTTCCGTGGTCATTGCCAGCTCAACAAAACCAGCGGCGTCCAGTGCAGCTCGTAGCGCAACATCCACTGCTTCGCCCCCCACAACCAGCACTGCACCCTCGGCAGAGATTCACTGGATTTGGCCTGCATCAGGGGAAGTCCTGGCTGGTTTTGACGAAATCAAAAACAAAGGCCTGGATATTGACGGCAAGGCAGGCTCACCCGTTGTGGCGGCCGCTGATGGGCGTGTGGTTTATGTTGGTTCCGGTTTAAGGGGTTACGGTAACTTGATTATTCTCAAGCATGACAACATTTTTTTAACGGCTTATGCACACAATCAAACTTTGTTGGTTAAAGAAGATCAATCGGTGTTGAAAGGCCAAAAAATTGCCGTCATGGGTAACAGCGACGCCGACAGGGTCAAACTGCACTTTGAACTCAGGCGGCAAGGCAAACCTGTTGATCCCCTCAAGTATTTACCGGCACGGTAGGATAGTGTTTGCATGGCCTGCGTTGATGCCAACTTCTGACCGGTTACACGTTGAGTCTCTTGACCTGGATGCCCAAGGCATTGCACACAATGCCGATGGCAAGGTGGTTTTTATCGAAGGCGCTCTGCCTTTTGAATCTGTCACTGCCAACATCAACCGCAAAAAAAACAACTGGGAACAAGCCACACTGATCCGTATTCACCAGGAATCTTCGCAGCGGGTCACGCCTGTCTGCCCCCATTTTGGCCTGCACCGTGGCGCATGTGGGGGCTGCAAAATGCAGCACTTGCATGATTATGCGCAAGTAGCCGTCAAACAGCGCGCACTTGAAGACAACTTATGGCATTTGGGCCGTGTCAAACCCGAGTTGATTTTGCGTCCCATACAGGGGCCAACGTGGGGCTATCGAGACCGTGCCCGTCTGTCAGTGCGTCATGTTCGCCAGAAAGATACAGTTCTGATTGGTTTTCGGGAGCGGAAAAGCAGCTTGGTGGCAGACATGCAGCAATGCCCTATCCTGCCTGCACGAGTCAGTGCCATGCTGCTGCCTTTGCGCCTGTTGATAGCATCTTTGGATGCAAACGACATCTGTCCACAAATTGAGATGGCGTGTGGTGATGATGTGATGGCTTTGGTGTTAAGGCACTTGATGCCATTGAGTGGGGGCGACCTGAACAAGTTGCGTGCTTTTGCCCATGAGCATGAAGGCGTGCAATGGTGGTTACAACCCCAAGGACCACAAACAATTCATTTGCTCGATAACGACGATGCAAGACCATTGCGCTACACCCTGCCTGAATTTGGCCTGACCCTGCCCTTTATACCCACAGATTTCACACAGGTCAATCCTCATATCAATCGGGTTTTGGTGTCGCTTGCCCTACGCTTGTTGGCCATTGAATCTCATGAGAGGGTGATGGACTGGTTTTGCGGTCTGGGCAATTTCACACTGCCCATTGCCACTTTGGCGCATCAGGTTATTGGCGTGGAAGGGTGTGAAACAATGGTTCATCGGGCACGTCAAAATTTTATGGAAAATAGGGCGAAAACCCACGCCCATCATGCGTTGGCAGCTACATCATTTATAGCAAGAAACTTATTTAAAATGACACCCGAAGTCTTGCAAAAAGATGGCGTGGCAGACAAATGGCTGATAGATCCGCCGCGCGAAGGTGCATTGGCGCTGGTGCAATCCTTGGCTGGGCTGCATCAACAAGCCGTCTTGGACTCACACGCATGGCAACCTCCAAAGCGCATCGTCTATGTCAGTTGCAATCCAGCCACATTGGCCAGAGATGCCAGCCTTTTGGTGCATCGGGCAGGCTATCTGTGCTCAAGCGCAGGGGTCATCAATATGTTTCCCCACACGGCGCATGTGGAAAGTGTGGCTGTATTTGACAGGGTGATTGGCGTGTAGGATGTGATGATTAGGATGTGGTCAGTAATAAGTTCCCCATTTGGCCGTTAGAGTTGGGATGCAATGCTAGGCGCAAATCGCGCGGTGTGGCGATGCCACATAAGCGATTT
>CAIXMC010000064.1 GCA_903920405.1 uncultured beta proteobacterium | reverse complement strand
GATTTTAACAATTGTGTTAGTTTTGAATTATCTTTACAAATCAACAACTTACCAAAAAAGTCCGACAGCCTCTTAGTATGACTGAGCAGCTTTGGAAGTTTTTTATGTTTTTGCAGAGTTATTAGAAAATTTAATTTGTAATAACGGTTTTCCTGATATTAAGTCATATAATCAAGATAATATTATTAGGTTTCCAATAATGTCTAATGTCTATTAGAAGTTGTTATTCAAAACGTGAAGAATTTACTTTATTTATTTCAAACATTACAAAATTACAAAACAAACTTATGAAGTCCAACACTGATAAAGTGACAAACATCGCAGTCAACACTACAACAGTTTGACCAAGGCAGCGGTAGAGGCTACAGCCACGGCAATGAACGCGCCTAACTTGACTGTTAGACGCAACTCCATGGCGTCAATTCTGTTTTCCAGGCGGACAATGTCGGCTTTCAATTCTGACCGCACAGAAAGTAAGTCGGCTTTCAGTTCAGACTTGACGGCAATCAAGTCAGCCTTGGTAGCCACGCTGCTATCCAATGCCTCTGAGAGCGAAAACTGCTGCGCTTGGGAGAAGGCAGCCGCTTGCGCACGGGGCATACCGGCTTTTTCAAGCGTCTCTACGAATCGGAATGTGTCAAAAGTGATGGTACTCATGACCATCAGTTTACACCGACGCGAAATCGGTGGCGTAGGGTATGTTTACAACAGTTTAACCAAGGCAGCGGTAGAGGCTACCGCCACGGCAATGAACGTCCACAACTTCACGGTTAAGCGCAGTTCCATGGCCTGCATGTCTTTTGACAATGAGTCAATTTTGTTATCAAGCCTGGCTATGTCGGATTTCAAATCAGACTTGACAGCGAACAAATCTGCCTTGGTAGCCACGCTTGAATCCAGCGCTTCGGAAAATGCCTCTTTTTGTGCATCGGCCATAGCCACGGCGAGTTCACGCGTAGCGCCTGCCTTTTCAAGCCGGTCTACGAATCGGAATGTGTCAAATGTGATGGTACTCATGGCGCACAGTTTACATCCCTAAGACACTGCGCCCTCTGGTCTATGTGAACACCTTCCACAGCACAGCCATGGTAACGGCAAGGTTGAACCCAACCATCCATTTCAGGATAGCAAGTTCTCTCTCAATGCGAACAGCATCTGCTTTTGTAGCAGATGTTTCATTGCTCAGAGCCTCAGCCGCTTTTCTCGCCTTATCCTCTGGAACACCTGCCGTTCTAAAAGCGTCAAACACCTCAAAAATCATTGTGCTCATCGTCTCAATCCTGTTGATTTAGAGGATGGCAGTTTACACCGCCTATAAAACGCTACAAACTCAATAGCTACCAACGCAGTATGGACGGGCGCTACAGGGTGTTTTGATACATCAAGCCACCCTCTAAAAATATCGTTTCATTTTTTATGGAAATGACACACTTGGAGTGTCACGATACGCTTCATGAACGAAGCACCCCCTCAAAATACCAGCGCCCAGTTGCCCATTGCTGGGCGTGCCATGGAAGTTCGCAACCTCACACGCGCAGAACCCGATGCATCCAACACGGCACCCCTGGCCACCGCTGAAATCGTTTTTACCTCGGGCGCGCAAGTCCAGCGGTACGACTACCTGAATGACCGTCTGTACCTGGAAGAACTCGTCACCGAACCCGGCGCCGTTCGCCTGGAACGACTGCAACGCGGCGCACCCTTGCTCAACACCCACAGCAACTACGACCTGAGCCAAGTTTTGGGTGTGGTTGAAAACCCCATCATTGCCAATGGCCTGAGCACCTGCACCGCCACCTTCAGCCGACGTAACGATGTGGCCGGTTATGTGCAAGATGTGGCCGACAAAATCATTCGCAATGTGTCCGTCGGGTATGCCCGCCACAAAATGGAAATGACACCCCCTACTACTGAAGGCGCGCCCTGGGTTTACCGCGTGACCGACTGGGAGCCGATGGAAGTCTCTCTCGTCCCCATTCCAGCCGACATGGACAGCCAAATCCGCGCTGCAGGCGCAACAAACGACACCCCCCACCACACCCTTCGCACCTTTGCGTGCGAATTCATCGAACACCGCAGCCAAGGCGCTGCACACCCAAAAACGCCCACGGTGGGCATTTCCGCCGCAACACTAACCCGAAAGGAAACTTCCATGATGGAAACCCAAAACGCCGGCGGCAATTCTGCACCGGACACCACCACTGACACGCTGGCTGCTGCCAACACACGTGCCGCAGAAATCACCGATTTGTGCGTGCAACACCGTGCAGCTCATCTGGCTTCCGGCCTGATTCGCGACGGCAAAACCGTAGACGAAGCGCGCATGGCCATCCTGAACGAACGCGCACGCCGCGACGAAGCCAGTTTTGGCCATCGCAATGTGAACATCGAAACCGTTCAAGATGAAATGCAACTGCGCATGGAAGGCATGGAACAAGCCATTACCCACCGCATCTCGTCAAAAACCAAGCTCGATGACAACGGCCGCCAATACCGTGGCATGAGCCTTTTGGAACTTGGACGTGACTTTCTGGAATCCCAAGGCGTGAACACCCGAGGCATGGACAGGCTTGCACTGGCCACCCGCATGTTGCACCACCGTGCAGCAGGATCAATGGGCACGTCAGACTTTAGCAGCCTGTTTGCCAACGTGGCCAACAAACGCCTACGCAATGCGTACGAAGAAAACTCTGCCACTTATGACATGTGGGCACGCCGCGCACCCAATGCGCCCGACTTCAAAAACATCACGGTCGTCAGCCTTTCAGGCGCGCCTTCCTTGCTTCAAACCAACGAACACGGTGAATTCAAATATGGCACGATGTCAGATGGCGCAGAAACCTACAAAGTCGTCACCTACGGACGAATTGTGTCTCTCACCCGCCAATCCATCGTCAACGATGACCTTCGCGCCTTTGACCGACTCATCAGCGCCTTTGGAAACAGCTCGCGCCGCCTTGAAAACAGTTTGGTCTATGCCCAACTGACCGGCAATGCAGCGCTGGCCAATACCGTGGCACTGTTCCATGCCGACCACAGCAACTTAGGCACTAGCTCCGGTTCTGCCCTGCAACTCTCCAGCCTCACCACAGCCCGCACTTCCATGCGTTCACAAAAAGGCCTGGGTGGCGAATCCTTGAATATTGTCCCCAACTACCTGATTGTTCCCGCCGCACTCGAAGCCACGGCCTACCAATTGACCAGCGCAGCCTATGTGCCTGTCACACAGTCCACCATCAACGAATTTCGCGCCGGTGGCCGCACCGCTGTCGAACCCATCGTTGAACCCATATTGGATGCCGTCAGCACCACCGCCTGGTACATGGCTGCCAGCTCAGGCCAGATTGACACCGTGGAATATTGCTACCTGGACGGCGCCGAAGGTCCCATCATCGAAACCGAACTCGGATTCGAGATGGATGGTATTAGCTACAAATGCCGTGAAGACTTTGCTACCAAAGCCATCGACTACCGTGGTCTTTACAAGGAAAATGGCGCTTAAACCTGCCTGAAGAAGCGCCTGGTGGCGCTTCTACCTCAAAAACTCTCGCAACACTCAAGGATTTTTATGAAAACTTATGTACATGAAGGTGAAGTCATCACCTTGACCCCTTCCGCCGCCGTTGCCAGTGGCATTGGCTACTTGTTTGGTGCCGCCATTTTTGGCATTGCCACCAACGACGTCGCCAGTGGCGCAGCCGGTGAATTCATCACCGAAGGCGTTGTCACCATCGGCAAAACCAGCGCCCTCGCCATTGCAGTGGGTGACCGCCTGTTTTGGGATGCCACCAACAAAGTGGTCAACAAAACAGTAACCGCCCAGCAAAGTGTCGGCGTGGCCGTTGAAGCCGCAGCCAACCCCTCCAGCACCGTGACCATGAAAATCGGTCAATACCTGCCTGTAGCGACCTGAAAACCAGTGAGAAGTGAGAAGTGAGAAGTGAGAAGTGAGAGCCTGTGAAAAAAACAACTAATGGTTCGGCGTTAAACCAAATAGATGCGTTACCCGCCACCACACCATTAGCTGCCTCAAAAAAAGCGAACCCGACCCGTATTAATAGCTCTAAAAATGGGGTTTTTTGAGCCATTTCACTTCAACGCTTAAGTTTTCCGATCATTTCAATTAATTCACAACCTCTGAGAAGTGAGAAGTGAGAAGTGAGAAGTGTGAAGCAAATACAGCCCCACTCCCCACTGGTAAGTCAGAATAACAAAGTTATTTAGCATTGAATTCAAAATTTAATTTACCTCCGAAATTATTAAAGATATCTCTCACATCTTCTTGAAGTTCGGTAAATGTCCTACATTTAACTTCCATCCAGCGGTGCTTTACTG
>CAIXMC010000063.1 GCA_903920405.1 uncultured beta proteobacterium | reverse complement strand
TTGTGGCATCACACCGTCGTCAGCGGCCACCACCAAAATCACAATGTCGGTGGCCTGCGCACCGCGCGCCCGCATGGCCGTAAAGGCTTCGTGACCTGGGGTATCCAGGAAACACACCAAGCACCGATCGGTTTCAACATGGTAAGCCCCAAAGTGCTGGGTAATGCCACCGGCCTCGCCCGATGCCACTTTGGTGCGACGAATGCAGTCAAGCAACGAGGTTTTACCGTGATCAACGTGACCCATGACAGTGACCACCGGTGCGCGTGGCAAAGATTCAGAGTGCTGGCGTGCAACTTCGTCATCGGTAAAAGCTTCAGGATCATCCAACTCGGCCACAATGGCTTTGTGCCCCATTTCTTCCACCAAAATCATGGCGGTATCCTGGTCGAGCGGCTGGTTGATGGTGACCATTTGACCCAGTTTCATCAACTGTTTGATCACTTCTGAGGCCTTGACGGCCATTTTGTGCGCCAATTCAGCCACGGTAATGGTTTCTGGCACATGCACTTCGAATATCCGTGCTTCAACCGGTACTGACTGATGAATGTGGTGATCGTTTCCCCGATCGTTAGCCCCCCGTTTGCCACGCGGGCCACCACGCCAATTGCTGGCTCGCCCTGCGCCTGCACCTGTGTCGCCACGTGTAGGAATGGCTTTTTTCTTGCCATGATCCCCCGCCCAACTGCTTGACAATTTGGCAGACTTGACTTCTTTGCCTGCCGTTGTCCCAGTACCAGAGGTCTGAGCTGGAGTTGCAGCAGGTTTGGCAACTTTGCCTGCGGGCTTGTGCAAAGTGCCTTTGATGCCGGCTTTGACTGTGCCACCGCCAGGTGGTTTGACGACGACGGGCTTGGGTTCTTCAACTTTTTTGGGCGCGGTTTTAATGCCAGGCGATGACATCATGCGACGGATGTCTGCAGCTTCGGCCTCAGCCTTGCGCCTGCGATCCATCAAATCAGCAGCTTTAACCTTTTCCTGGGCAGCAGTGGCTTTGGACTTGGCAATTGCATTGTCGGCATCCACCTTTTTAGCAACTTGAACAGCCACCTGTGCTGCGGCATGCTTTTGGGCGAGCATTTGTGCCGCTGCATGAAGATCAATCACTGTGTTGTTCGTTGTCTTTGCGTCAGAGGCGGGTTGAACGGCTTGTGCAGTGATGGCCGCCTGCCTGGCTTTTTCAGCAGCCGCAGCCGCAGCCGCAGCTTCAGCTTCAGCAGCTTGCGCTGCATCGCGTTCTGCCTGCTCACGCGCTCTGGCTTCCTGCGCCTCTTGAGCTTCGCGCTGTTGTCTGCGCAACGCCAAGTCTTCTTCCTGACGACGTATCAATTCTGCCTGACGACACGCTTCTTCTTCACGCCGGACCAACTCAGCCTGATGCATCACTTGCGCTGCATCTTCTTCAGGAGCAACACAAGTTTCAACGCTCGGCTCGGGGTTGTCATCACGACGAACAAACGTGCGTTTTTTACGCACCTCCACTTGAATCGTGCGGGCCTTGCCTGTTGCATCGGCCTGCTTGATTTCAGTGGTCGATTTTGTGACCATGGTGATTTTTTTGCGCTCAACCAGCGCAGTGCCATGACTAACCTTGAGATAACTCAACAAACGCTGTTTGTCAGCCTCTGTGAGTTGATCAGATGCTACCGACTTGGCAATCCCTGCCGATCGCAACTGTTCGAGCAAGGTTTCGGTTGATTTTTTGAGTTCGCTGGCAAACTCTGCGACTGTCATACTGGACATTTTTTAAGTAACCTTTAGATCTGACACATCCCAAACTGCATTCACAGAATCATCCATGCACAGCAGTTTCATCGGTAAACCAATGCTCACGCGCTTTGAGAATCAAGTTTTTGGCATCGTCTTCGGATTGTCCCGTTATTTCTGTGAGTTCATCCACCGCGAGATCTGCCAAATCGTCAATCGTACAAACACCTTTGTCTGCCAGGAGCTGGAGTAAATCGGGGTTCACACCTTCAATATCCTGTAATTCGTAGGCCACCTTGGCAACGGATTCCTCACTAGCAATTTCCTGATTAAGCAAAGCACCTTTGGCACGCGCACGAAGTTCATGCACAGTGTCTTGATCAAAGCTCTCAATTTCAAGCATTTCCTCCAGTGGAACATAAGCCACTTGCTCCAAACTGGTAAAACCCTCGGCAATCAACAAGTCTGCCATTTCTTCATCCACATCGAGCTTTTGCATAAACAGGCCTCGGCTGCTATCAACTTCATCTGCCTGCTTTTTGGCAGACTCTGCCATGTCTAGAATATTGATTCTCCAACCGGTCAATTCAGAGGTTAAACGTACATTTTGACCACCACGACCAATGGCAATGGCCAGGTTTTCCTCGTCTACCACCACATCCATGGAGTGACGTTCTTCATCGACCACAATGCTTGAAACATTGGCAGGCGCCAATGCACCAATCACAAACTGTGCGGGGTCTTCGCTCCACAACACAATATCTACACGTTCACCTGCCAGTTCGTTGGTGACAGCCGTCACACGCGTCCCCCGCACACCCACACAGGTTCCAATGGGGTCAATGCGCTTGTCGTGCGACAACACTGCCACCTTGGCGCGAGAGCCTGCATCACGGGCACAGGATTTAAGCTCCAGAAGACCCTGTTCAATTTCTGGCACCTCGTTGCGAAACAGTTCCATCATAAATTCGGGCGCTGAACGAGACAACAAAATGGGCGCACCGCGCAGAGTGAGATCAACCGACATTATCATAGCGCGTACCCTGTCACCGGTACGAAAATTTTCTTTAGGGATCATCTCGCTACGCCGAAGTCTTCCCTCAACTCGACCTGATTCCACAATCAAATCGCCCTTGTCCATGCGCTTGACGGTGCCAACAAAAATTTTGTCGCCGCGAGACATGAAGTCATTGAGCAGCATTTCACGCTCGGCATCACGAATTTTTTGCAAAATAACCT
Organism: uncultured beta proteobacterium; assembly: GCA_903920405.1. Classification (GTDB taxonomy): domain Bacteria; phylum Pseudomonadota; class Gammaproteobacteria; order Burkholderiales; family Burkholderiaceae_C; genus Rhodoferax. Next base: position 9,106 of record CAIXMC010000063.1, on the reverse strand, counting down.
GCTTGGCAGCCATGGCACCAATGCGTCCAATAGGCATGGATTCAATAGATTCCTCAATATATTCATCAACTTCAATATCAGCAATTTGCTCTTTGGCTTCAAACAGCAAAATTTCCTGATCGGGCAGTTGCAAGCCTGCTTCATCGGGCACCACATGCCATCGCCTGAAGGTTTCATATTGGCCGCTGTCACGGTCAAGAGCGACACGAATATCCACATCGCCAGAATAAACTTTTCTGGTGGCCTGTGCCAACGCTTGCTCTACAGCAGAAAAAACCACATCACGCTCGACATTCTTTTCGCGTGAAATAGCATCAACCAACATTAACATTTCCCGATTCATACCACCACTCTCCTGATTTTTTGGTCAATTCACATTTATGGTATTTGCGATGCATCATTTGGCATGGATGCATGCTCCTTAAAACTCACCATAGGTGCCAAACGGGCATCTTTCAGATCACTTAATACAAAATCCAGCGCATGTAAAGGCGGCAACTGGCGTTTTTTTCCTGGTTTCTGACCTGGCTTCATGGGCAGTTCGTCACGCCAGACAATTTGCCAGTGAGGCTCGGTCTCTATCTCCGCACCCACATTATCCAGGCACTCAAGCACACCACGAAATTTCTTGCGACAACCATTAGCCTTACCATTGGCCACACTACTCAAAGGAAACTGCAATGGAAGTTTTAATGTTATATCAATAATTTGACCAGAAAATCGATCAAAATCCTGCTGATGGCGCAAAGGTCTGTCAATGCCAGGTGAAGACACTTCAAGCCGTTTGTAATTAACACCTTCGACTTCCAACACATACTGCAATTGCCGAGTCACTTTCTCGCAATCTTCCACAGTGACTGACAGCACCTGTGAGGAAGGTAACCATGGAAAATCAATGCTCACACGCAACAACCCGCCCGCAGACCGTTGGACATCCACCAGGTCATACCCCAAGCCCTTTACTGTTTGTGCTACCAATTCCCCAAACGCCACCATCAACTCCCAAAAAACCCCAATTCATTCAAAAACAAAAGACCAAAAAAAACGGGCGGAAATAACTCGCCCGTTTGGTCGTGAAGTCTTGAGTGTATCTGAAAAGTGGAAAACAATTCGATTTGAATTGATCAGTCTATAAGCCCGACCCTTCTTATCTGAGAATGGCGCAGTGTATTTTTATGGCTCAAGTGTTGACGGAGGGACGAACACAAGCTCAAGACGATCGAGCCAATGTCATATCCGTACGCGATGAGGCCGATGCTCATGCCCGTCAGCCAGTTTGAAAACGCTGACCACTTCGACCAGACGGGCAGCTTGCTGCCGGAGGTTATCAGCAGACGCAGCGGCTTGTTCTACCATGGCTGCATTTTGCTGGGTGACCTCATCCAAGTGCATGATGGTCTGGTTAATCTGGCCAATGCCGCTGGTTTGTTCCTGTGCGGAGGCGCTGATATCGGCAATCAAACCGGCAACACGTTGAACCTGGGTCACAATATCTTGCATGGACTCACCCGCTTTGTCCACCAGTTGGGTGCCTGCTTCCACCTTACCGACACTGACCCCAATCAAACTTTTTATTTCTTTGGCAGCCTGGGCAGAGCGGCCTGCCAAACTGCGCACTTCGGTGGCAACAACTGCAAAACCATATCCTTGCTCACCCGCACGCGCAGCCTCCACCGCAGCATTCAATGCCAAAATGTTGGTTTGGAAAGCAATACCTTCAATCACCTGGATAATGTCGGCAATTTTGCGCGATGCCGATGTGATTTCATGCATGGTAACGACCACCTGCCCCATCACCGAGCCGCCTTGGACGGCAGCAGTGCTTGCAGCACTTGCCATTTGATTGACCTGTTGCGCAGTGTCAGCGTTGCTCTTGACGGCAGAGTGAAGTTCTTCCATGGAGGCTGCAGTTTCTTCCAGGCTGCCGGCCTGCGCTTCGGTGCGCCTTGATAAATCAGCGTTGCCTGCTGCAATCTCATTCGCAGCAGATGAAATGCTGTTCGCACTGGCACGAACCTCACCCACAATTTGCGCCAAACCATCGCGCATTGTTTGCAAGCCTGCCAGCAGAATGCCGGTCTCTTCCTGGCTGTGGCTCGCTGCACCTTCAATGTCAGTGACCAAATCTCCATGGGCTACACGCGCTGTGGCATCGACGGCATGTTGGAGCGGGTAGGTGATGCTCACGGTCAAGCGCCAAGCCATAAGGATCGAAAACGTGAGTACCAACAACCCCACCACACTCATGGAAATAACCATCGTGGCGTTATTTTTGTCCATTTGCGCAGCAGTCACATTGGCAGCATTGGCGTTTTGCTTTTGCATGGCAATAAAATTTCCCAACTCGGTCATGGCCTGGTTGAGAAGGGGATCAATTTTGCCGGTGATGATGACACCTGCCTGCTCAGTGGCAAACTGCGATGAAAAATCAACAGCTTCGTTAAAGTGAATGTCCGTTTGACGGTCAATCTCGCCCAAGCGTGCGAACACGTCACGTTCTGTGGCATCCAAACCCATGGACTCAAGTTTTGTTTTAGCCTTGAGGTAGGCTGCGCGCTGACTTTTGGCCTCGGCCTGGTCTTTTTGAACGCCTTCCACCTTGGTTTGCAGCCCCATGTTGCGAATGGCAACAGCGCCTTTGAGCAAGGCAATGTTCATGACATTGGCCAATTCCTGTTGTGTGGCCGTGCTTTGCAAGGTATCAAGCAGGGTGGTGCGATCTGAACTGCTGTTCACAATGGCACTCACAACCAAAACACCGGCGACCAACAAAATCAAACCAAACCCCAAGCCCAAACGAAGTCCGATTTTCATGTCACGCAAAACCATAAACTTATCCTTTCAAGTGAGTGGGATAAATCACGCCTCAACATTAGGATATGAGGATATTAGGAGATTAGGCTATGCCCACGTTGAAGACGACTCTGTCCTTCGTACCAACGATCCCTTTCAGTAATCCGTTTCACCAAAATGGTTATATGAAATCGTGTCTTTTTCTGCCTGGCGTTGTTGTTTGTCGTTGCAACAGTTAAGTGACTAACAATAAATTCCCTACCTAATAATTTCAAAAAACATAGCAGACAACGCAATACCAGAGCGCGTTAGAGCCGAATTGGGTACAATTTTTAACGTAGAAAACTTATCGCTTTAAGCGATTAAGAATCACTTTTTATAAATGCCAACCCCAATCCAGTTGCCGTCCACGCGCTCCACATACATGGCCTTGTTTTCGATTTTCTTGGTGACAGGATTCAGAAACTTGTAATCTTCCGACCAGCCTTTGCCTTTGGTTTTTGCCAAATCAACCAGCATCTGAAAGAAAGGCTTGCCATCGGGGTCTTTCAAACCGACCAGATTTTTACCAACGAGCTTGGGATTGCCGCCATGACCCAGCACGTTGCCACTCAGGTCAGTGTAGGCAATGTAGAGATCACGATCCTTGAAGGTCGTGCCCTTGGTGAATTCCTGTGCTGCTTTTTCAGGGCCATTGGCCTTGATGTAGGCCACTGCTTTTTTGGCCATGGCCTCAGCCTCGGCGGCATTGCCTTGATCGGCTGCCCAAACAGCACCTGTCATCAAACAAGCAACAGCAACAGTTTTAAAAAAATTGATAATTTTCATTGATTTAACTCACGCATTAAAAGGTTGAAAAAATAGTCGAATCTCGTTGCAATACGCATCTCGCCCAATAGGATTTCCTTTAAATTGACCAAGTGACCTCGATGCAGCAAACGGTATTGGCTCCAACGCGTGGGATGATACTCTCTGCCCAAACTTGACCATCGACGGTGACTGTTGGAGCATGGTCTTGGGTACGGACAAAACCCAGGGGCTTGCGGTAGGTGATTTGATACGTTTCGGTTTGCCATGTCAAATCGACCCGAACTTCCTCGTCTTGTTCGCGCAAAAGAGGGTCAAGGTGCAAACCTTGAGGGTTAAGTTCAACACCAAAGCCGCGACGCAAGGCCAGTGTGGACCACGAAGCCGTGCCTGAGAGCAGGGGGCCAATGTTTTCACCGGTCTCACTGTTGTTGTACTGGGTACAAAACCGGGGATTGCCTGCCAGAATGTAGGGGTCTGATACCGTGCGGTAGGGCGCGGCCAGGTCAATCATGTTCCATGCCGAGGCATTCATGGCTGCTGCAAGCGTGATGTCTTTCACTTGGGAAGCTGCCTGAAAAAGCGCCAGAACAGCCATCAGACTGGCATGTTTGAACACTGCCCCATTTTCACGATCCCCCGGAAAATACTCGGCACTGGCCACAGAGGGTTCAACGCGGCGCAAGTCGTGGGCGGTGACCAAACGATAACCGTGCGGTGTTTTCAGCCGTGACTCCAGCAAGGGGTACATGGCCGCAATTTGCGCTTCGTCAGCCACACCCGACAAAATAGCCCAACTGAAACTGTTGATGAACAAACTACCGTCAGACCCATCAGTAGCCAAACCATCGCCAGGTGCGCCTACCACAGGGTGAGCACTGGGACGGTTCACCAATAAACGTGCATACCAGGTGCCCTTCCAGGCATGGGTTTGGCAGGCATGTGTCATTTCCGCAGACACGGCACGTGCCCATTGGGCAGATTCCTGATCGCCCTTGATATCCGCCAATCGAGCCACATCATCGGCGGCCAGTTTAAGCAGGAAGGCATTCATGACGCTCTCAGTGCCCTCAGATGGTGTGGTTGGACCGGACTCCCAGGCGGCTTGCTTGGCTGCTCCATCGGGAAAGACCTTATCTACCTTGAGGCAATCGTTCCAGTCTGCCCTGTCGAGCAATGGCAAACCGTGGCGACCGACCGAGACACGACCCGAATAGTGAACGATGGCTTGCAGCGTCTCAAAAAGCGGGCGTGACAACCCGTGGCTACCTGCAATGGAAAAAGACCTGTCAAGAAAGTCGATGCGACCGGTTAAATGGACATATTTGGCCACAGCTTGAACCAGCCACAGAGCATCATCAGACCAAAGCCCTGGCTCTTTGCCCTCCCAGTAAAAATTATGATTGGCAAACCCAAACCCATGCACCTGCGCTGCCCATTGACCCAACAATCCTTCGATAAAGTCTGACCGACCTTCGGCACAAAACGGTGCCATGCTCGCAAAAATGTCCTGCACCTCACGAAACCCAATTTCACGGTAACCTTTCTGTGTCTGGTCAAAAGAACGGCTGACAAACGTTTGATAGAAAACCTGAAAAGGCAGGTTACGGTTCGCCCAGGCATTGAAATGCGTGTTGTTTGTCTCAAAACGCAGGTAAGCACTGTGGCGCTCAAGGGCTTGTTCTTTTTCTTGCATGGCATGCTTCACAGCTTCTTGGCCATCGTAGCGCGCCAGCAAAGCCGTGACCTGTTCAGCCAAGCTGTGCGTTCCAAAGTTGGGGGTTCCTCTGGCCGAAACCAGCCCCGTGAAACTCAGCAGGGTGATGGACTCGCCAGGCTCCAAAAATAAAGGAGTAGCCAAGGCAAAAAAACCAGGCCCTTTGCGAGACAAGCTATTGGACAATCGACCCACGCCATCGGGGTGCTCCAAAGTACCCTGACCCACAAATTCACGGTAATCCGTTCCAAACTCACGCACGCGCCCTTCCCTGCCATGAACCGTCAGTGCCACAAACCGGATGTCGTCCCTGTCTTGCAGAGGATGGTAATCGGGGGCCAGCGCCAACACTGAACCATCTTCATGGCGAAGCATTCCGGCTTGCATGATGATGTTGCTGTACAAAACATCTTCCATCAGTGCCCCGGGTTTGGAGGGGCCAAACATGCCTGTATAAACCAAACGAAGATGCCTGGGCGAAGTGCTGCAGTTTTTCAAGGTAATCTGTTGAATTTCGCAAGCCAGGGGAAGGCCTGGCTCTTGGGCTGCCAGAAAAATGTCCCGTTGAACATCAATACCACAGCGGGTGGTCATCAAAATGCGGGTGGCATTGGGACGGTGAACCGTTTGGGCATGAATAAGATCATCACCCGTCCAACCTGAATAAAAGAACTGCTGCCCCCCTTCAGTCAGATAAAACTGACGGTTGGCCGGAAAACCGTTTTCTTCCTGCCGAAGATCCCACCGCGTAGCGAGAACCTGAGTGGCTGCATGACTGCGAAAACTGCCGCGCCCCAAGGCATCGACCACGCTCTTGGGGGTTGTTTGCAGGGGGAAATCAAAGCCAATGCGGTCACCGACGAGCAAGTTCACCCCAAAATGAGGGCCTGGCATAGGGTTGCGGGGGTCAAGAATATGCTGACCTTCGTTGTCTAGTGTGCCCGCCCATTGTGCAGACTCACGGCACAGGGAAGCCACCAAGTCATTGATTTCTGCGTCAAATTCCAACAGACAGGGAGGCTGGCCTGGTTCGGCGGCGAAGGCGGTGATGGGGGAAGTCTCGGCATCAAAAGCCAAAAGAAGATCAGCCTTCTCATGAACCAGCAGCAAGCGAGACAAATCAACAACGCGCAAAATTCGCCGAAGCACAGGGACGGTTTGAGTCAAACCAGATACCCCCACCACAGTGGTGCATGAAGAATCAAGATACTCGGCATCGCAACAACCACGGCATAAAGAACCGAAAATTTTGCGCAATACAGCAGAGGGCGAAGACAAAGACGAACGGGCGGTGATGTAGGTAGTGTTCACAAAATATACCTATAGGGTTATGTTCATTAAAAAATAAAGCCTGGGTTATTACCTTCGTTCAACAAGGCAACGGGGTAAAGACCCACAAGGGCTGGATATTATCTACGTGGATGGTGCGGTCGCGCACACCTTGGGCGGGTGCGATTCAAAGTGATGTAGATGTGGCAATCTTCACCGGTCAAGCTGCGCGAACTTGAGTGAGTTTTTTTGTATAACAAATCGGCCTCTAGCGCCCGTCCTGCTTGCGTAGTTAGCTATATTTTTAATAGTAAAATAGACGAATAAATTCGTCTAAACTCTTTTCCTTGTTTGTATCCGTGTTGGCTGCTCCACATCAGTTGGAATCGCACCCCATACCCATAATTATGAAGGGGGTTTTGGAGTGAAAAATGACTATTTGTAGAGGAGATAACGACAGAATGTGTCGCTAAATCGGCTGGAACTTCAGTCTAAACTCAGACATCCGCGGAAATAGCAATGGAACATGGCTGAAATTTGGACAGATTTTGATGAGAAAAGTGAAGTTAAATCAACATAAAAATGTTTGCAAAATGGCTAATTGTCCAAAAAGAAACTGTTGCAAATAAAATCAACGGATTAGGTTATGTTTTTAAAAAATCCGAAGAGGTCTGGAGTTATTGAATGTTCTTTGTTGTTATCGCCAACCAACATGGCAGTCAAAACCTTGTTCAAAGGTTTGCGTCAATTTCTGGCGCAAGCCTGGGCCATAGTCACTCGTAAGTCAGCCACATGATACGGTTTTTTCGTGGATCATTCATCCTGTGGGTGATGTGGCGTTATGGCATTGATGAACTGGCATTGACCAGTTTCAAAAAGCCATGGTTGTCTTTCCTGGCACGCACACTGAAGGTCGGGCGAAAATTGGATGCGCCGCGTGGTCAACGTATTCGCCTGACCTTGGAAAAATTGGGTCCTATTTTTGTCAAGTTTGGGCAGGTGTTATCAACGCGGCGTGATTTGTTGCCGATTGATATTGCCGATGAACTGGCCAAGCTACAGGATCAAGTGCCACCTTTTCCAAGCGAAGTTGCCATTGGCGTGATTGAACGTGCATTCAAAAAGCCGCTGAATGATATTTTTGTATCGTTTGAACGTATTCCTGTTGCGAGTGCCTCTATTGCTCAGGTTCATTTTGCGGTTCTCAAAGACAAGCAGGGACTTCAACGTGAAGTGGCCGTTAAGGTTTTGCGGCCCAACATATTGAAAGTCATCGAGAAAGATTTAGGGTTACTGCGCATGATGGCGGTCTGGGTGGATTACCTGTCTGAAGATGGTAAACGCCTTAAACCGCGTGAGGTGGTTGCAGAATTTGACAAATACTTGCACGATGAGCTGGATTTGGTGCGCGAGGCTTCCAGTGCAGCTCAACTGCGACGCAATATGGAAGACTTGAATTTGGTACTGATCCCTGAAATGTGTTGGGATTATTGTGCTCCAGACGTGATTGTGATGCAGCGCATGAAGGGTGTGCCCATCAGTCAGGTAGATCGCTTACGGTTGGCAGGTGTTGATCTTGCCAAACTGGCCAGGGAAGGTGTCACCATTTTTTTCACACAAGTGTTTCGTGACGGATTTTTTCATGCCGACATGCACCCCGGCAATATTCAGGTCAGCCTTGATGCTGCCACATTTGGTCGCTATATTGCGCTTGACTTCGGAATCATGGGCACATTGACGGAAGTGGATAAAGAATATCTGGCTCAAAATTTCACAGCTTTTTTTCGGCGCAACTACAAACGTGTGGCAGAACTGCACATTGAGTCGGGTTGGGTGCCTGCCAGTACACGCGCAGACGAGTTGGAATCAGCCATTCGCGCAGTGTGTGAGCCGTATTTTGACCGCCCTCTCAAGGAAATATCGCTGGGGTTATTGTTGATGCGCTTGTTTCAAACTTCCAGACGTTTTCATGTAGAAATTCAACCACAGTTGGTTTTGTTGCAAAAAACCTTGCTCAATGTTGAGGGGTTAGGGCGTCAGCTTGACCCTGATTTGGACCTGTGGCACACCGCCAAGCCTTTTCTGGAAAAGTGGATGGTTAGGCAACTCGGCCCTAAAAAATTGATCGATGAATTGCGCAACGAAGGCCCACACTATGCCAAGCTGCTCCCGCAGTTACCACGCATGCTTTGCGATTTTCTGACGCATCCACCATCGGCAACGGCTGCCCCCGAACTGCGTGAGCTACTACAAGAGCAAAAACGAACCAACAGACTCTTGCAAGCGCTGCTTTATGGAGGTGTGGGATTTGTTGTAGGGCTGGTTGTGATGCAATGGGTCGTACGAATCAGAGCGTTTTAACCGGCTTCCCACTTAGGATATGGTCAACAATAACTTCCACATTTGGCCGCAGAGTTAAAGATGCAATGCTAGTGGCCCAGCCACATAAGCGATTTGTAACGACGCAGTGCGCCCAAATCTGACGAGCCAAATGCACAACTTATTGTTGACCATCTCCTT
>CAIXMC010000062.1 GCA_903920405.1 uncultured beta proteobacterium | reverse complement strand
TGACTACAAATAAAAGTACAGTCTTCAACGCGAGCCACGTCGCCAGGATCGCTGCAAGCCAAAAAGCTGTTGGGGCGTTTGACAGGATTGAGCTTTTTGAAAGTGCCGCCATCCACCAGACGCTGACAGAGCAGGGCATTTTCTTCTTCAGAACCATCGCACCAATGCACAGCATCGGGTTTGGTCAGGGCGACAACCTCTGCCACCCAGGAAATCAATCGTTGGTTGGTCACAAAAGAGGGAATGTTAAGGGCTGAATCATTCTGCGTGGTTGTGTTCATAAATCTCCTGATTAACACAGTTGTTTACATGAAGGTATACTGAAGTGAGAAGGGTCGTTCGACTCAAATCGATCAAGATTCTATCGTGTGCCATGGGGCGCTGCACACACCCATGTTTTTATCGTTGCGCCCTAAGCGCAGAACAACACGGGGGGCGATTCAACGTGATTAGCTTCTTCTTCCGTAACTACTCAGCACCCCCAAAAATCAATCATCGACAATCCACAACCATGCAAATGCCATCCAACCTCAGTCAGTTAAGTCACGCCGAAAAAGATGAGCTGATTTTGACGCTTCAGGTGCAGGTCACGAAGTTGGAAAGGGCGGTCGCGGAATTGCAAGAACGCCTCAAGATGAACAGCCGCAATTCAAGCAAACCCCCATCAAGCGATGGCTTGAATAAACCAGCACCGAAGACATTGCGTGTTGCAGGGCAGAAACCAACAGGCGGGCAAAAAGGTCACACCGGCAGCACCTTGAGAAAATCCGCAACGCCTGGCAAAATTGTTATCCACGGCGTACCAGAGCTTTGCCAAGCGTGCCAGAAACAACTGCCTTCAGCGTATGTCGCTGAAACACGCCAAGTCTTTGATTTGCCTGAAGTGAAATGCGAGGTCACTGAGCATCAGACAATGCAAGCTGTCTGTGGCTGTGGGCATGTCCATACAGGGGAATTCCCAGCCGGAGTCAGCGCTGCCGTGCAATACGGTCCACGCGCACAAGCTGCGATGGTGCATCTCAACGAAAACCATGCCATACCACTACAGCGCACAGCTGCGCTGATGGAAGACTTCTTTGGTCTGTTAGTGAGTCAGGCAACCGTTGTCAAGGCGGCTCTTACAGGGTTGGTCATTAACTCCGACGCAGCAGTAGCGGTAGAGTGCAAATCGCATCTGTCGCAAAACGATATTGATGAGCAAGCAGTGGTGAACGAAAAAAATCTCGTCTTATCGCTGCACGATAGGTGCGTATCCAATGTGCCCGGAATGCGGTTTGACTGAACCGACTATTCAATCACGGCGAACAGGGCATGGAGGAGCATGTTGACGCTGCGCTCGGTGGCGGCGCGATGTTGGCGCTACCTGTGATGAAGCAAAGGCGACGCCCCGGACGATAAAAAATTCAGGATATTCGGCGCAATGTCATCGCACGCGTTTGCGAGCCTACCTCATATTGCGAACCGAGCTTGAATATGTCCACGGTCTTGACCAGTTCATCGGCCTGGGTACGCAGACTGCCAGCGGCCGCTGCCATTTGCTCGACCAGAGCTGCATTTTGCTGAGTCACATGTTCCATCTGTACTACGGCCTCGCTGATCTGGTCAATGCCTGATGCCTGCTCGCCACTGGCGGCGCTGATTTCGCCCATGATGTCTGTCACACGGCGAATACTCTCCACTACATCGGTCATTGTCGCGCCTGCTTCG
>CAIXMC010000061.1 GCA_903920405.1 uncultured beta proteobacterium | reverse complement strand
GGCAATATTCACCTGTCAAACTGTGTGAACTTGAGTGAGTTTTTTTGTATAACAAATCGGCCTCTAGCGCCCGTCCAGCTTGCGTAGATAGCTATCTTTTTAATAGTACAATAGGCGAATAAATTTGCCTAACTCTGCTCCTTGCAGGTATCCATGTTGGCTGCTTCACTCACGTTGAATCGCACCCCATGTGACGAATTTTTTTCACCATTCGGGGGTGTTGCTTTGGATTTATGATATTTAGGATATGGTCAACAATAAGTTCCGCATTTGGCTCGTCAGATTTGGGCGCACTGCGTCGTTACAAATCGCTTATGTGGCTAGGCCACACAGCGCGATTTGCGCCTAGCACTGCATCCCAACTCTGACGGCCAAATACAAAACTTATTGTTGACCATATCCTTATCGCACATCAGTTGGCATCACGCCTTTGTTCCTTCTGCGCTTCACCCGACATAATCCTAGATTCCTCAGTTGAACGCACCCGATTGAGCTACTGGCGACACGTCTGGGGGTGTTCAACTGAGGAATCTAGGTTAAAGGATTTATTTTGTCTGACATGTTTTCAATGCCGTTTGACGATGACGGCCCGGATCGCCAAGTGGCGCAGTTGCGCATTCCCCCGCATTCCATTGAGTCCGAATCCAGCGTGTTGGGTGGATTGTTGCTGGACAACGCTGCCTGGGACAGGGTGAGTGATGTGCTGACTGAAAACGATTTTTATCGTTTTGAGCACCGGTTGATTTTTGCAGCCATGCACACGCTTATCAACGCCTTAAAGCCTGCGGATGTGATCACGGTCTTCGAGCAATTGCAGAGTTCTGGCAAAGCCGAAGAAGTGGGGGGGCTGGGCTACCTGAATGCATTGGCGCAGTATGTGCCTAGTGCAGGCAATATTCGTCGCTATGCCGAAATTGTTCGTGATCGCTCTATTTTGCGCAAGCTCGTCAGCACCAGCGAAGAAATCTCGGCCAGTGCGTTTAACCCCAAAGGCAGACCCGTCGCTGCCATTTTGGACGAGGCGGAACAAAAAATATTCAACATTGGCGAAGAAGGTGCCCGCACCAAGCAAGGGTTTCAGACCATGGAAAAGCTGGTGGTGACCTTGCTGGATCGTGTTCAGGAAATGGCAGACCACCCTAACGACGTGACCGGCGTGCCCACAGGTTTTTATGACCTTGATCGCATGACTGCCGGTTTTCAAGCCGGTGATCTGATTATTTTGGCCGCACGACCGTCCATGGGCAAAACCGCGCTGGCCATCAATATTGCCGAGCACGTCGCTCTGCATGAAGGTTTGCCTGTTGCCGTGTTTTCAATGGAAATGGGGGCAGCCCAGTTGGCCATTCGCATTGTGGGGTCGATTGGGCGCATTGACCAAAGTCATTTGCGCACCGGAAAACTTACCGATGATGAGTGGCCACGTTTGACAGAGACCGTTGAAAAACTGCGCACCATTTCGCTGCATATTGATGAAAGCGCCGGTTTGACATCAAGCGAACTTCGGGCTAATGCACGCCGCCTGGCACGCCAGTGTGGACAGTTAGGCTTGATTGTGGTGGACTACCTTCAGTTGATGAGTGGATCAGACAACACCGACGGCGAAAACCGTGCAACCGAACTGGGCGAAATTTCGCGTGGCCTCAAAATGCTGGCCAAGGAGCTGAAATGTCCGGTGCTGGCGTTGTCTCAGTTGAACCGCAGTGTAGAAACCCGCCCGGACAAACGGCCTATGCCGAGCGACTTGCGAGAGTCTGGCGCTATTGAACAAGATGCCGACATCATCATGTTTATCTACCGCGATGAGTATTACACCAAGGAAGCCTGCAAAGAACCCGGCGTAGCCGAAGTCATCATTGCCAAACAGCGCAATGGACCCACAGGCGTGGTCAAACTGGCGTTCTTGAACAAGATTACCAAGTTTGAATCTTTGGCCTCCAATGCCAGTGGAGATTATTGATAAAAAAGGCCTCTAGCCCTTACCAGTCAAGCGTTAGTAGCTATATATTTGATAGCGTATTACAGCACTTCACTGGCAAAGTCAGCCAAGCGTGAACGTTCGCCGCGTGCGAGTGTGATGTGGCCGTTGTGTTGCCAACCCTTGAATTTGTCCACAGCATAAGTCAGTCCAGATGAGCCTTCGGTTAAATAGGGGGTGTCAATTTGGGCAAGATTGCCCATGCAAATGATTTTGCTGCCTGGCCCCGCACGGGTAATCAGGGTTTTCATTTGTTTAGGGGTTAGGTTTTGCGCTTCATCAATGATGACGTACTTGTTCAAAAAAGTACGACCCCGCATGAAATTCATGCTTTTGATTTTGATGCGGCTACGAATCAATTCGTGGGTGGCCGTGCGCCCCCATTCACCTGCGGTGGTGTCAGTTTTGCACAGCACTTCAAGGTTGTCATCCAATGCACCCATCCAGGGTCCCATTTTTTCTTCTTCGGTGCCTGGCAAAAAGCCAATGTCTTCACCCATGCTGACAGTGGCACGCGTCATGATGATTTCAGCGTACCGGCGGTCGTCAAGCACTTGAGTGAGTCCGGCTGCAAGCGCCATCAGGGTCTTGCCTGTGCCTGCTGTGCCCGCCAGGGTAACAAAATCAATATCGGGGTCCATCAACAGATTCATGGCAAAATTTTGCTCGCGGTTTCGGGTGACGATGCCCCAGACCGAATTTTTCAGGTAGGTGTAATCCTTGAGTGTTTTGAGAACGGCGGTTTTGCCACGGATTTCAGTCACCCGTGTGTAAAGGCTGGGTTCGCCCAGCGCTTCAAAATAAACGAACTCATTGATCAAAAGCTGCGGCACGATAGGTGAAGTGATGCGGTAAAACGTGTGATTGGCCTGTTGCCAGCTTTCAACCGTGTTGCCGTGGGTACTCCAGAAATCAGAAGGCAAGGCCAGTGTGCCCGAATAAAGAACATCGCCATCTGCAAGCACTTTGTCATTTTGATAATCGTCTGACAATAAGCCCAAAGCACGCGCCTTGACCCGCATGTTGATGTCTTTGGAGACCAAAACGACTTCGCGCGGTGCATATTGTTTGCTCAGTGCATTCACCACACCCAAAATCTGGTTGTCCGCCTTGCCTTGGGGTAAGCTCGAAGGTAAATCGTAGTCAAGCCGTTGGGTCTGAAAAAACAACTGACCGACTGCTTCATGGTGGCCGGTAGAGTTCAAGTGCAAGCCCGCACCAATGTCTGAACCGCGATGGTTGGCGAGTGCATCGAGTGAGCGGCTGGCTTGACGACCATTGCGTGCCACTTCGGTAATGCCTTTTTTGTGGGCATCCAGCTCTTCCAACACCATCATGGGCAGAAAAATATCGTGTTCTTCAAACCGGAACAGGCTGCTGGGATCATGCAGTAACACGTTGGTATCAAGCACAAATAACTTGCGCGGGCCCACTACCGTGCGTTTGCTTTTTCGGGTAGGCGCGGTTGCCTGTGTACCGTGTGGCTCAGGAGAAGGGGTCTGCTGCACGGCCTCCGTCAGATGAGATGCCGCTGCTTCTGGTGCAGGTAAGGAATTCGATGGGCGTTTGCGTCGTCTGGCAGTGATTGTTGCATTGGCTTGAACGGGCAAAATAGTAGCAGGTTGGGTTGGCGCAGGAGGCAGTGGCATAAAAAACTCCCAAACTTGAAGGGATATAAAAAAACAGCCGCCCTGTCACGGGGCGGCTGTGTTGCTACAGGTCAATGAATGGTGAAAAGCATGAGATAGGACATGATCTGCGCGAGCATTATGCGGGTTCAGGCACGTTTCGGAGGTCTTTGACGGCCTGCAGCACATCATCCACGTGACCTGGCACTTTAAAACCCCGCCACTCTTCTTTAAGACAACCGTCAGCGCCAATCAGAAAAGTGCTGCGCTCAATGCCTTTAACTTTTTTGCCATACATGATTTTGTTTTTGACAACACCAAACATGTGGCACATTTTTTCTTCAGTATCGGCAATCAAATCGAAAGGAAGCTCAAGATTGTGCTTGAATTCCACGTGCGATCTCATGTTGTCACGCGACACGCCAAAAACTTGGGCACCGGCTTGCACGAACTCTGGGTACTTGTCACGAAAGTGCATGGCCTCCGTGGTACAACCCGGTGTGTTGTCTTTGGGGTAAAAATACAGAACAAGGGCTTGCCCGAGATGCGACGAATTAGTAATTCGCACACCATTGGTAGCGAAGGACTCGAACTCAGGGATGGGTTTATGAACAACAATCGCCATTTTGATAACTTCGGGTGACAGGATGCGCCGTTTTATGATGCCGCTGACACCATGCATCTTAGGATGCGGTCAGAAATAAGTTCCGCATTTAGCCGTCAGAGTTGGAATGCAATACCAGGTTCAAATCTGACGAGCTAATGTTGGAACTTATTTCTGACCACGTCTTTGAAAGAGACTGGTGTGCTAATGACTGCGAGAACGTGATTTTACCCTGATAAACTTGACATCGTCAAACCGAGCCTTTTCTGGGCAGGGTAAATTTGTTCTGATGCCAAGTTGTTGAATTTTTGATAAGTGATTCACAATAAGTTTTCCACCTAATAATTTCAAAAAACGTAGCACTTAATGCAATACCAGAGGGCGTTAGAACCAAATTTTGTACAATTTTTGATGTAGAAAACTTTTCGTTAAGCGCTTGGGGTTATGGAATACCTTTTAGGATATGGTCAATAATAAGTTGTGTATGGGTGCGTTTCAAAGTGATGTGGCTTTGCTTGGGTGCGACATCCAAATCCCCCCTACAAAGGGGGGAATGAGAACGGTTAGCCTATTTGGGCAAAGCGCTGTATTTGTCCCCCCCTTTTTGAAAAAGGGGGGTTAGGGGGGATTTGGTTTTTGTATTGCACCACATCACTTTGAAACGCACTTGTTGCGCATTGGGATCGTCAGATTTGGGCGCACTGCGTCATGACCAATCGCTTATGTGGCTGGCCACACCGCACGATTTGTGCCTGGCATTGCATCTTTAACTCTGACGGTCAAAGGCACAACTTATTATTGACCATATCCTAAACGGTTACGATGTCTATTGATGTATCAATAGGTTGGTTGTTCATTTTACTGAGATATAAATTGGAAAACTACTCTATAACCTTCGCAACTTTGAATTGTCTGGAATATACCAAAAAATGTATCAATAGTTTGATTGATTCTGGCACGGATCCACAAAAAATAGCCGTTGTTGATAACGCTTCAACAGATGGTACTCAGGATTACCTTCAAAGTAT
>CAIXMC010000060.1 GCA_903920405.1 uncultured beta proteobacterium | reverse complement strand
CTGATGATAAATCAACATTTTATAACTTACCCATTTTTTAGATAATCAGCTTGCAGTCACCATCTAATATATAATCAACAATAAGTTTTTTATTTGACCGTTAGAGTTAAATATAAAATATCGAAAAACTATCGAACTTGTTTTTTAATATCAAAATTTATAAAAAATAAGAAATCTTTTAAAATCAATAGTTTACAAGTTAAAGTCCGACCGCCTCCCAGCCAGTATTTTGCGGTCATCTTGTGAAATGGCTCGCTTATAATTCAAGACTTTACACGAAAAGTACGCACAATTTTGAATTGCACAATGGCTTGTGCAAGGGTTGGCGCGGCTAACGTATTTGACACACGATGGAAACCCTATGAAAGAAGGCATTCACCCCAATTACCGCGAGATTTGTTTCATGGACGTGTCCAATGGATTCAAATTTGTGACGCGTTCTTGCGCCAACACGAAAGAGATGATCACGATGGAAGACGGTCGTGAATTGCCGCTTTTCAAGCTCGATACATCCAGCGAATCCCATCCTTTTTATACTGGCACACAAAAATCTGTGGATAACCTGGGTGGACGTGTGGAGCGTTTCCGCAATCGTTTTGGCAAGACTCCTATCAAATCCTAAGACTATAAAACCATAAGATCATAAGATCAGGTTTATCGCAGCGATTACATTTTTCCTCTATTCACTCATCTGTGGACTGAGATTGTTTGGCTGTTAATCGTTCTTTTATGGATGATTGGATACGTTGTTGAGGCAGCCGGTTCGTTCCGCGCTGCCTTTTTCATTGCTTTTAACCCATCGCTCACTCATACTCATCTTGGCCACTGTGAACCCACCCACCCCGGCCATCGTCGCTCAAGATGCCGTCCAACGCTTTCCACGTTGGGTACTCTGGCTTTTTTGCGCTGCTTACGTTTTACCAGGTTTTTTGTTTCGTGGACCTTGGAAGCGTGCTGATATCACCACGTTTGGTTATATGGCTGAACTGGCACGGGGCGCGTCTGACTGGTGGAAGCCAACACTGGGCGGACTCAACCCTGATGTCGATGCACTTTTGCCTTATTGGCTAGGCGCATGGGCCATTCAGATGTCGCCATCCTGGCTCTCGACAGACTTTGCGGCACGGCTGCCCTTCATGCTACTGCTTGTGATGGCACTGTTGGCCACGTGGTATGGTATCTATTACCTGGCACGTAGCCCGCAGGCACAGCCTGTTGCGTTTGCATTTGGCGGAGAGGCCCCGCCCACAGACTATGCGTGTGCTGTGGCTGACGGCGGTGTGTTAGCCTTCATGGCTTGTCTGGGCTTGGCGCAACTGGCCCACGAAACAACACCAGCACTCACTCAACTCTGTTTTACTGCCTTGTTGTTTTACGCCACGGCGGCTATTCCTTATCAACTTGTCACCCCAGGCCTTGGGGCAGCAGTAGGTCTGACTGGCTTGACACTGTCGGGAGCACCCAGTATGGCGCTGGCATTGGGCACAGGTTGCGCTGCCATTTACCTGATGGGTTTGACACCGATACCCAGTGGAGCGATACCACAGAAATGGAGGGCAGCGGGTATTTTTGGTATGTCTGTATGCTGTGCTGCGCTGGCCACACAATTGGACTTGTGGCAGTGGCGCATTGATTTACCGTCTGCCAATTGGGTGGAGTGGCAAAGTTTGGGTAATCTGTTTTTATGGTTTACCTGGCCTGCCTGGCCATTGGCATTGTGGACATTGTGGCGCTGGCATCACCATTTGTTTTGCAGTCCATTCGCCAGTCGCCATTTGTGGCTGCCTCTTTGGTTTGTAGCTGTGGCCAGTGCGGCTACGTTGACAACCAGCGCAGCAGACAGGTCATTGTTGTTGGCACTGCCCGCATTGGCAGCGCTGGCTGCCTTTGCACTTCCAACGCTCGGGCGCAGTCTGGGTGCCTTGATTGACTGGTTCACATTGATTTTTTTCAGCGGTTGCGCCTTGATCATCTGGGTGATCTGGATCTCAATGCAAACCGGACTTCCTCCACAGCCCGCCCTGAATGTGGCACGACTTGCCCCAGGCTTTACGCACAGCTTTTCTTTTATTCCTTTTTTTATAGCAATATGTGCAAGCACCACTTTTGCTTGGCTGGTGAAATGGCGTGTAGGACGACATCCGTCAGCCTTTTGGAAAAGCGTGGTACTACCCGCCGGAGGGACAGCACTCTGCTGGCTTTTGCTGATGACTTTGTGGTTACCCCTTTTGGATTTTGCGCGCAGTTATGCACCGATGATGCAACAGGTCACGGCCTTGTTGCCTAAAGAAGTTGACTGTGTTTCCACATTGGCATTGAGCCGCAGCCAAACGGCAGCACTACAGTTTCATGGTCATCTTAACCTCCAGCCAGTAGAAACTGGTGCAAACTGCCCATGGCTGATTGCAAATGGCGAAATACCCCACGCAACCGCCGGGTTCAGACCAGGCAAACCTTGGCAATTACGCGGCACAGTGAGCCACCCGGCAGACCCCAATGAAAAGTTGTATCTGTTTGAGCGTTTGTCTGCGTGCAAGAAATGCAAATGAAACAAAAAGACGCAGCACGCCGATGTACACACCGTGTGTTTCCTGCCTAATAACTTCAAAAAACATAGCAAACTATGCAGTACCAGAGCGGGTTATAACCGAATTTTGTGTAATTTTTAACGTCATACTTATAACCCCAACGTTTGCCAAACCTGCTCAACTTTGGTGGTTATTTCTGCGCTCATGGTCAAGGGCTGCCCCCACTCGCGACTGGTTTCACCTGGCCATTTGTGGGTGGCATCCATGCCCATTTTGCTGCCCAAGCCACTGACAGGCGAGGCAAAGTCCAGGTAGTCAATCGGGGTGTTATCGGCCAGCAGCGTGTCTCGGATCGGGTCCACCCGCGTGGTGATGGCCCAGATGACATCTTTCCAGTCACGCACATTGATGTCGTCATCAACCACCACAATAAATTTGGTGTACATGAACTGGCGCAAAAAGCTCCAGATACCAAACATCACTCGCCGTGCATGGCCTGGGTAAGACTTTTTAATTTTCACCACTGCCAAACGGTAACTGCACCCCTCAGGTGGAAGGTAAAAATCAATGATTTCAGGGTATTGTCGCTGCAGCAGTGGCACAAACACTTCATTTAAGGCCAGCGCCAGCATGGCCGGCTCATCGGGTGGTTTACCGGTGTAGGTAGAGTGGTAAATGGCTTCCCGTCGCAATGTGATGCGGTCTAGGGTGAGTACGGGAAACCAATCTTGCTCGTTGTAATACCCAGTGTGATCGCCAAACGGACCTTCCAGTGCGTGCTCAAAACCGCTTTTGTGTGCTGCATCGGGCTGGATGTGGCCTTCCAGAATGATTTCGGCAAAGGCAGGCACACGCAAGTCGCTGCCCAGTGCCTTGACCAGTTCGGTTCGGCTGCCACGCAAAAGCCCTGCAAATTGATACTCTGACAAGCTGTCGGGCACAGGGGTCACAGCACCCAACATCGTGGCAGGGTCAGCGCCCAGCGCCACGCACACGCAATAAGGCGTGCCAGGGTGCAAGGCTGCGTGTTCTTGAAAATCCATTGCGCCACCTCGGTGAGGCAACCAGCGCATGATGACCTTGTTGCGTGCCAATACCTGCTGGCGATAAATGCCCAGGTTTTGTCTGGATTTGTGCGGGCCTTGGGTAATAACCAGCCCCCAGGTGATAAGAGGGGACACATCGCCAGGCCAGCAGTGCTGAATAGGCAAGCGTGCCAAATCTAGATCTGCACCTTCCCAAACCACTTCTTGACAAGGCGCATTGCGCAGCTCTTTGGGGGTCATTGTCCACAAGGATTTAAGCAGTGTGCTCATACCCATCAGGTCTTTGAATCCTTGGGGGGGATCAGGTTCTTTCAGCGATGCCAGCACATGCCCAAACTGCCTTAGTTCGCCCACGTCTGCCACGCCTAGGCCCAATGCCACCCGACGGGTGCTGCCAAAGAGGTTACCCAACACTGGAATGCTATGGTGGGTTGGGTTTT
>CAIXMC010000059.1 GCA_903920405.1 uncultured beta proteobacterium | reverse complement strand
CTCAGTTGACCGATTGATACGTTCAATAAGGATATGGTCAGGGTGACTTTGTTCTGAAGGCAAGTTGTTGAATTTTCGTCATTCCCGCGAAGGCGGGAATCCAGCATGCACTAGATACCCGCCTTCGCGGGACTGACGGAACTGGCTGTAGAACAAATTCACCCTGAGGATCTGGTCAACAATAAGGATGTGGTCAGTAATAAGTTCCCCATTTGGCCGTCAGAGTTAAAGATGCAATGCTAGGCGCAAATCTCGCGGTGTGGCCATGCCACATAAGCGATTTGTAACGACGCAATGCGCCCAAATCTGACGAGCCAAATGGGGAACTTATTATTGACCATATCCTAAGTACTTGAAATGACGATAAATTTCACCTTTGGTGACATTCACCCATTGGGTGATCCTTAAAAATTGTGTTAAATCCTTATCATGCCTGTGTTTTTAGCATTTTTTGAGAGTTCAACTGAGGAATCTAGATTTAAGTCTGAGGGAGCGGGCTGGCAAACGCGCATGAACGATACCCTAAGGATATGGGTTTGTACACATGCAGGCAAGTCTGAATATTCCCATAGTGAAACCTGACTGCCTCAGGTGTATGTGCAGGAATCCTCGAAAACTCAAGTGAACCAGTGCAGCACCGCTACCAGGCGCGGGGCGTAAACCCCTCTGTGTTGCTGACTTCGACGTTCTCACCGTTTTGGCACAGCACATAAAACCCGTGCTTTTGCGCGTAGGCCTTGACGCTGTCGCTCATCACCATCGCAGCCACAGCTCCCATCGCCCGATGGTTTTTGTACAGCGGAAACAATCGCTTGAGCTTTTCCATCCGCTCAAGGTGTTCGTCCACATGGGCCTGCGTGAGCTTGCTTTTGCATTCCACCGCCACCAAGGCATCGTCATTGATCACCAACAGGTCGATTTCAACGCCCTCGCCATTGCGTTTGGACGATACCTCGGGGTGAACTTCATGCACTTCAACGCCCTGTGCCTGAAACAACTGCACCACCGCCGGTGCCACGGCGTGTTCGATAAACTCGCCCAACCGGTTGCCCAAGTCACCCAGTTGTTTGCTTAGAACGGCAGAGCGCTCCTTCATCACACGTTCGGTCTCGGCCAAATGCTCTTTCATCTGGCGTTCGGTTTCGGCCAAATGCTCTTTCATCTGCCGTTCGGTCTCAGCGGATTGCGCCCTTCTTTGTTGTTCGGACTCACGGGTTTCTTCTCGCATTTTGCGATCGGCTTCCTGTATTTTGCGGTCGGTTTCTTGAAACATGCGCCAGACGTCCTCAAACGTGGGTGCGGGGGTGTCAAATTGGATCGGTGGCATAGGGTTGTTCCTGACAGGATATTGATCCGCATTTTAGGAAACAATGTGAGCAAAATCCCACTCTGAATAATTTGTCCTGAATTGATTGTTACTATTTTATTGATAGCGCACTATGCAGGCTGGATAAGCGTTATAGCCGTTTTCATGCCAAAATTCGGCGGCCCTTGCATTTCAGAAAACCAGCGACAAACACCCCCGTACAATGCCAAGCCATGGCACACCTGCACGATTGCGGCTACAAATTCCTGTTCTCCCACGCCGACCTGGTACGTGAACTGTTGGAGGTATTTGCACCACCAGGCGTACACGAACTGCTGGACTACGCCACGCTGCGTCCACAGCCGGGCAGCTTTGTCACACCAGCCATGAAGCAACGAGAGGACGACATTGTCTGGTCGATCGAGCTGCAGGGGCAACGCATCTACCTTTACCTGCTGCTGGAGTTTCAGTCTTCCATCGACAAGGGAATGCCGGTCCGAATGATGCAATACGTGGCAGCACTCTATGACCACTTGGTGCGCGGCAAGGTCATTGATTTGGGCGATGGTTTGCCTCCTGTGTTGCCCATTGTGATTTACAACGGCGATGCGCGCTGGCAGCACAGCCCTGAAGTGTTTGACCTGATTCAACTGCACCCGCAGGTGCTGACGGCGTTTCAACCCCGGCTCAAATTCTGGTTGTTGGACGAAGGACAATTCAGCACCGAATACTTGAATGGGCTGCAACGGGTGATGGCTGCCATCTTTCGCATGGAAAACACCCATGACACAGAAGAAGCCAAACAGGCCATCCGCTATCTGGGTCAGGCGGTGGCAAAATCACCCTTCAAGCAAACCATCGACCGTGCGGTGATGCAGTGGATGCAGTTTCGCTTGAGCCACAAAATGCCTGGATTGGTGATGCCATCGATAGATGAAATACTCAAAGGAAGTGACATGCTAGAAACAAACATGAATCAATGGCGAGACAAAGCCATCGCAGAGGGTGTCTTGCTGGGTAAGCTCGAAGGTGAAACGACTCTGTTAGAGCTGCTACTTGTCAAGCGTTTCAGAGGCATCACGGAAAACACCCGGGCACGGCTCAAAACAGCCACCGCCGAGCAACTCGAAATGTGGGCTGAACGTATTCTGGATGCCCGCACTTTGGCGGATGTTTTCAACGAACATTGAGCAATGGGTTTGGACAACGACCCGTGAATTGAGCCAGCCCCCTTGACGATGTCCCACCTGGCGCTTGCCCTGCAATGGGGTTTGGGCGGGTTGTTAACGCATGACATGGCTAAAATGTACAGCGCGAGCAGTTTCACGCCCCCCAACCTTCAGGAGACTCCGATATGCTTCAAAAACACGTTTATTCACAATGGATTGCGGCGCTTGCAGCGCTGCTGATGGCAGGCAGTGCCTTGGCTGCTCCCCAAAAATCCTTGGCGGCTGAAGCAAAAGCCATGCGCGAGAAGATGGACATGATGGAAAAGATGGAAAAGATGGAACTTTCCGACCATCTGGACGCCGCCAGTGCCTGCGCTTCAGCCAACAATTTTTCTTGCGCCCAAGACAGGCTGAACAGGGCCAATGCACTGGTCAGCGACACCGCCGACAAAAACAAAATTGCCAGCACCCAAAACCATGTGGCAGGGCAACGCAGCCGTTATGACAATGAGCAACAGCAAATTGCCGCAGAGCAACAACGCCAGAGCAATCTGGCCGCTTAGGATGTGGTCAGTAATAAGTTCCCCATTTGGCCGTCAGAGTTGGAATGCAATGCCAGGCGCAAATCGCGCGGTGTGGCCATGTCACATAAGCGATTTGTAACGACGCAGTGCGCCCAAATCTGACGAGCCAAATGGGGAACT
>CAIXMC010000058.1 GCA_903920405.1 uncultured beta proteobacterium | reverse complement strand
CGACTTGGGCCGTGGTCAAAATCGCATGGGCGGCAGCATTTTGGCCCAGACTCTGGGACAAATGGGCCATACAGTGCCCGATCTGGATCACCCTGAAGACCTGCGTAACCTGGTCAAGTGCGTCAATACCTTGCGCGCCCAAGGGCAACTTTTGGCCTACCACGACCGTAGCGACGGCGGCCTGTTGGCCTGCTGTTCTGAAATGGCTTTTGCCGGACGTGTGGGCATGGTGCTCAATATTGACCCACTGGTCACGGAAAACGACAACACTTCTGACAACCGCAACGGGCAAACAGATGCCAAACGCGATGAATCCACCCTCAAAGCACTGTTTAACGAAGAACTTGGCGTGGTGCTGCAAGTGAAAACATCCGATCGCAGCGCTGTCATGCAAATTTTGCGCCTGCATGGCCTGAGCCGACACAGCCACCTGATTGGCAAAACCCGTCCGGCCAATGCCATCATCACGGCAGGTGTTGGTGAATTTCAAGTGTTGCGCGATGGCAAAACCATTTACAGCGCCAAACTGCAAGACTTGCAGCAGGCATGGGATTCGACCAGTTGGAAAATAGGCCAGCAGCGAGACAACCCCGCCTGTGCCCATGCCGAACATGTGTCCGTGGGCGACCCCACCGATCCAGGCTTGCATATTTATATGCCAAATGTGCCTGTAACGCACGTCCAGCAAGCGTTTGTAGCTACTACATCAATAGCAAATCCAGAGTCCCCGGCGCTGATGTTGTCACACCCCAAAGTGGCCATTTTGCGTGAACAGGGGGTGAACTCCCACATTGAAATGGCCTACGCCTTTACCGAAGCTGGTTTCGATGCATTGGATGTCCACATGACTGACTTGCAAACGGGTCGCGCCCATTTGGAATACTTCAAAGGGGTGGTGGCCTGTGGAGGCTTTAGCTATGGCGATACCCTGGGCGCAGGCGTGGGCTGGGCACGCTCCATCACCTTCAACCCTGGCCTCGCAGAGCAGTTCAGGGCGTTTTTTGGTCGCACGGACACTTTTGGGCTGGGCGTGTGCAATGGCTGTCAAATGTTTGCCGAACTGGCTGACATCATCCCTGGCGCACAAGACTGGCCGCGCTTTACCACCAACATCAGCGAACGCTTTGAAGCGCGCCTCAGTATGGTCGAAGTGCTGCCATCGCCTTCGCTCTTTTTTACCAACATGGCAGGCAGCCGTTTGCCCATTGTGGTGTCTCACGGCGAGGGTTATGCCAACTTCAACAGCCGTGGCCACCAGGATAAAGCCATTGCTGCCCTGTTGTTTACAGACAACCACGGTAGCGCTACAGAAATCTACCCGTATAACCCCAATGGCAGCCCCAACGGACTGACCGCCGTGACCACAGCCGATGGTCGATTCACAGCCATGATGCCGCACCCTGAGCGAGTATTTCGCAACATCCAAATGAGTTGGACAAACCTCAATGTGTCAGATTTCAGCCCCTGGATGCAGTTGTGGCACAACGCCAGACAGTGGGTTGGCTAAGGATAGGGTCAACAATAAGTTCCGCATTTGGCTTGTCAGAGTTAAAGATCAGACCTCCCCGGCTTTTTTTAAAACCACCATCTAACTCCCTTGTTTTTTGGACAACCAGCCACTTCAAAAATAAATTCAATTATTGGACAATCAATAATTCAACAACTTGAAATAATAATAAAAATTTGTCTAAATCTGTGTTATAATGGTTGCCATACGTTAAATTTCAGATTTAAGCCATGACACAAACTGACCCTCGGTTCGCTCATTTCTAAAAACATGTTTAAGATCAATAGGTTGCAATCGTCGACTAGAGCATATTTTGCAAAATGTCAAAATAATACCTATAAAAATCAATGGTTTACAAAAAATGAGCGAACCGAGGGAACTGAGTTGTGTCACACCAGAAGTAACGCCTATTGGGCATTTCGACCTCGGCAGAGGTTATGTTTTGCATCTTCCTTTCGGCCCTCGTCGCCAGTGTGATCTTTACTTTCAGACCCACCTCATCAAGCGGGTGAATTTGGCCGACACAAGGGAGTTAAATAAAAACAATTAGTTAGATGGTGGTTTTAAAAAAGCCGGGGAGGTCTGAACCGTCGGACAAAGGCAGCGGCGATCACATCCTAAAATGGTTCTGAATGCAAAGCATTGAGTATCAATCGCCGCATTTTTTTCGTATTCCCAAAAAACCCATGACACCAACCCTTCCTCCTGACACTTTTGTAAGTGAACGTGTTCAAGAAGCCATGACCATCACCCTGCGCGGCGCTGAGTCGCTGCTTTTGCAAGACGAATGGATTAAAAAACTGATCCGTTCAGAGGCAACAGGTACACCTTTGCGTATCAAATTGGGGCTGGACCCAACAGCACCCGATATTCACATCGGTCACACCGTGGTGCTCAACAAAATGCGTCAGTTGCAAGACTTGGGGCATACCGTCATTTTTTTGATTGGCGATTTCACCAGTCTGATTGGCGATCCCTCAGGCCGAAATACCACACGCCCGCCCTTGTCACGCGAACAGATTGACGCGAATGCAGAAACCTATTTTCGCCAAGCCGCCATGGTGTTGGATGCCGACAAAACAGAAATTCGCTACAACAGTGAGTGGTGCGATGTTTTGGGTTCACGCGGATTGATTCAACTGGCATCGCGCTACACCGTCGCGCGCATGATGGAGCGCAATGATTTTCATAACCGTTTTCATGCGGGCATACCCATCAGCATCCATGAGTTTTTGTACCCGCTCATGCAGGGGTACGACTCTGTCGTTCTTAAGAGCGATTTGGAACTGGGTGGTACTGATCAAAAATTCAACCTGCTCATAGGCCGCCATTTGCAAGCCGAATATGGTCAGGAACCCCAGTGCATTGTGACCATGCCACTGCTTGAAGGTCTTGATGGCATTGAGAAAATGTCCAAAAGCAAAGGTAATTACATCGCCATCAGTGAAGAGGCCAATACCATGTTTGCCAAGGTGCTGAGCATTTCGGACGAGCTGATGTGGCGCTGGTATCCCCTGCTGAGCTTTCAGACCGATGCCCATATGGCCACGTTAAAGACCGAAGTGGCCGCAGGGCGAAACCCCAAAGATGCCAAGGTGGCCTTGGCTAGGGAAATCACCACCCGATTTCACAGTGCAGCAGCAGCAACCGCCGCCGAGCAAGACTTTATCAACCGCAGCCACGGTGGCATTCCAGACCATATCCCCGAGTTTCACCTGTCCTTGGGTGAAAGTGGCGCGGTGATGGGGATAGGTGCGTTATTGAAATCAGCGGGTTTGACAGCATCCAACAGCGAAGGCCACCGTCTGATAGAGGGCGGGGGTGTACGAGTGGATGCCTGCGTGGTGACTGACAAGGGCTTGAAGCTAGGTGCAGGTACTTACGTTTTGCAGGTCGGCAAACGAAAATTTATCCGTGTCAAATTGGGATGATGTGAAAAAACGCCCACCTTGGATCGGGTGCAGTCAAACATCACTTTGACTCACACCCGTACTAGCCGTTTGTGAAAACGATTCATAAGTCCATTCGATACGACCGTGAATAGGAATGATGGCAGACAGGTTTATCAGGATAATTGACGAGCCTTGACCCCGGCACTGGCTTCACAGTGAGGGCTGCTTGGTTCCCCACCTGACCCGGTTGGCTGCTCCCCCATGCGGGAAGGCCCGTCAGTGGGAGATTTTAGTCACACAAACACAGGTTTTGTTGTGCAAAGAAAACATAAAAAGTTTTTTTGGTGATCGTTCGCAGATCCACAGACGTTATGCCGCAAGACGACATTCGTCTTTAGATGGTAAGCCGCTGCGTTTCAACCTGGAGACCTAACCATCGCTGCGTGGCTTGACTGAGTGCGAAAGGGTCTCCGCTGGATCGCAAGGCCAGTTGACCTGGGTAGCTGTGGGGAGTGCGTGATGTGAGCAGATGGGCCGTGTGGCGTGCTACGGGTTCTCCGGTATCTACTAGGTGTACTTCAGTGCCCACCATCAACTGAAGGTGTGCGGCAGCAAATGGGTAGTGGGTACACCCCAGGACGAGCGTGTCAATCTCATTTTTTTTGATGCCAAATCGGCCCATAACGCCCGTGTAATCAGCACAGAGTGCTATTATTTTTGATGTATCGTCATGTTCAATGGCAGTAGCCAGGCCGTCGCAAGGCTGGCAAATGAATTCAGACTGACCTGACATGGAAGCCAGCAAAGTTTTGAACTTGTGACTGTTCAAGGTAGCTCGTGTTGCCATCACACCAATGCGTCGGGTTTTGCTGAGGGTCAAGGCCGGTTTAAGGGCGGGTTCTACGCCGATGATGGGGCATGTAAAGTCATCTTGGCGCAACAGATGGATGGCAGCAGCGGTGGCAGTATTGCAAGCGATGACCAGTGCCTTGAGGCACAGGGTACTGTCGCTGAGCAAATGGTGAGCAATGGCACGTGTGCGTTCCACTACAAAGTTGGCATCCCGTTCGCCATAGGGTGCATGACCACTGTCTGCCACATACACAAAATTTTCATACGGCAAAGTAGCGCGCAAGGCCTTGAGAATGCTCAAGCCGCCGATGCCGCTGTCAAACACCCCAATGGCGCTGTGCAGGTCTGTGCCCAGGCTATTCGACCCGTTGGAATGGTGCAAAGTCGGCTTCTGGGTGGGTAGTGCAAGCGGCAGAAATGATGATCGTGCGTTGCTGCGATTGACATACCAAATCGGCCTGCAACGCACGTCCCATAAGCATAGTTCGCTATTGTTTTTGAATTAAAGTCACCCTATTGATCCCTCAATGACCCATGACAGGAATGCCTTTGAACTCACCCATGGCAATGCGTTTTTGCCACTGTGCTGGTCCCGTGATGTGAATACTGATGCCATTGACATCGACGGCGACAGTCACTGGCATATCCATCACGTCAAATTCATAAATGGCTTCCATTCCCAAATCGGCAAAGCCCATGACTTTGGCGGTTTTGATGGCTTTGGACACCAGATAAGCAGCACCACCGACCGCCATCAAATAAGCTGACCTGTGTTTTTGGATGGCTTCAATGGCCACCGGGCCGCGCTCTGACTTGCCAATCATGGCAATCAACCCTGTTTGTGCCAACATCATTTCGGTAAAGCCATCCATGCGCGTTGCCGTGGTGGGGCCTGCGGGGCCGACGGCTTCATCACGCACTGGATCGACCGGACCAACATAGTAAATGACGCGGTTGGTGAAATCTACAGGAAGTTTTTCACCTTTGGCCAGCATGTCCTGAATGCGCTTGTGGGCAGCATCACGGCCCGTGAGCATTTTGCCGTTCAGTAACAAAGTTTCGCCAGGTTTCCAGCTTGCCACTTCTTCTTTGGTCAAGGCGTTGAGATTGACCTTTTTGCTTTTGACGTAGTCAGGTGTCCATGCGACCTGTGGCCATATATCCAGACTGGGCGGGGTCAGATAAACAGGGCCGCTCCCCCGCAATACAAAATGGGCGTGGCGGGTGGCGGCGCAATTGGGAATCATGGCCACGGGCTTGCTGGCAGCGTGGGTGGGGTACATCTTGATTTTGATGTCAAGCACCGTGGTCAAGCCACCCAAACCTTGCGCGCCAATGCCAAGCGCGTTGACCTTCTCAAACAGTTCAAGGCGCAGGTTTTCCAGGGAACTGAGCGCTGCACCACTTGCCGCTTTGGCTTGTAGCTCGTACATATTGATGTCATCCATCAAACTTTCTTTGGCCATGAGCACGGCTTTTTCAGCGGTGCCGCCAATCCCGATGCCCAACATGCCAGGCTGACACCAGCCTGCACCCATGGTGGGAACGGTTTTCAAAACCCAATCGACCACAGAATCGCCAGGGTTGAGCATGATCATCTTGCTTTTGTTTTCACTGCCTCCCCCTTTGGCAGCCACGGTCACTTCAAGAGTGTTGCCGGGAATAATCTCTGTAAAAATGACCGCAGGTGTGTTGTCTTTGGTGTTTTTGCGTAAAAACTCGGGGTCTGCCACCACGCTGGCACGCAAGGTGTTGGCGGAGTCGTTATAAGCGCGGCGAACACCTTCGTTGATGGCAGCGTCCAGGCTGCCGGTAAAGCCTTCCCAGCGCACATCCATGCCCACTTTCAAAAATACATTGACAATGCCCGTATCCTGGCAAATAGGTCGGTGACCCGTGGCGCTCATTTTGCTGTTGGTCAAAATTTGAGCGATGGCATCTTTGGCAGCAGCGTTTTGTTCGTGCTCATAAGCGCGTGCAAGGTGTGCAATGAAATCGGCAGGGTGGTAATAACTGATGAATTGCAAGGCAGCAGCAACAGATTCAATCAGATCATTTTGGGCAATGGCAGTGGTCATGGTGGAGTTTTAAGGGTGGATTCACGGGTATTTGAGTTATTTCACCAAGTGATCAAAAATGGTGTGAAACAAGGCGGCAGCGATCAACGATGCAAAAACAGCTCAGGCACAATCTGTCATTGTGCCATTGTGGTTGGAATAGCCAAGAGTGATCGAATAAAGTACCAGGGTGAATTTGTTCTACAGCCAGTTCCGTCATTCCCGCCTTCGCGGGAATGACGAAAATTCAACAACTTGCCTTCAGAACAAATTCACACTGAATAAAGTACCATCACCTTATTGGCTTTTGAATTTTATTAATGCAATGAAAGATGTCATCATGAACCATTCCAGTTTGCGAGAAATTGACGAACGAACCAACCTGACCAGTAACAGCATGTTTGAACTGTTGCTTTTTCGGCTGGGCGAGGCTCCTGGCACGGATCGGCGTGAGTTGTTCGGTATCAATGTGTTCAAGGTGCGTGAAATTTTGGTCATGCCCGAAATTACCGCCATGGTGAATTCGCCACCGTCTGTGATGGGGGTTGCCAACATTCGCGGTCAAATGATCACGGTTGTCAATCTTCCCAAAATTGTGGGCTGTAACCCGACTAGGGGGCTGGGCATTTTGCTGGTGACTGAGTTTGCACGAACCACACAGGCCTTTGCGGTAGAAGAAGTCAATGAAATTGTTCGACTGGAATGGAAGCAGGTTCTCTCTGCCGAGGGCAGGGGAGGGGGGTTGGTCACCAGCATTGCTCGGATCGACGGCAATTCCGAAAATACACGCTTAGCTCAAGTGCTTGATGTTGAACAAATTTTACGTGATGTCTTTCCTGAGCAGCATCCCATTGATAACCAGATGAGCGACAAGTTGCACTTGCCCCCGGGTGCCGTGATATTGGCTGCCGACGATTCTGCGGTAGCACGCATGATGATTGAGCAAGGCCTCAAAGCCATGGGCGCTCCTTTTATCATGACCAAATCTGGCCAGGAAGCCTGGGACCGTCTCAAATTCTTGTCGGCCGAGGCTACGGCTCAAGGTCGTTCCATCAAAGACAAGGTGGCACTGGTATTGACCGATCTTGAAATGCCTGAGATGGATGGCTTTACGCTCACACGCAATATTAAGCAAGACCCCCGTTTTAGCTCTATTCCCGTGGTGATTCATTCCTCATTGACGGGGGCTACCAACGAAGACCACGTCAAAAAAGTGGGTGCAGATGGCTATGTGGCCAAGTTTGTGGTGGAAGAGTTGGCGCAGACCATTCATCAGGTGCTTGGCTACTGATGTGCTATTTTTTTTAATAGCTAACAACGTATGATGGACAAGCGTTAGAGCACGAAAACCCTTGTTTTTGATGTGATGTGGGGCAGGATGCTGCTCTTGGTATTGCCCACTTACAATGCCCAGTGGTAGTGTATTTTTCTGATGGTTTTAAAATTTGGAGTTTTTTGTGTTTATTTCTTCTGCATTTGCACAAGTTGCACCGGCTGCCAGTGGCGACATGCAATCCTCTTTGATGAGCATGTTGCCTTTGATTTTGATGTTTGTGGTGCTTTATTTTGTGATGATTCGTCCTCAAATGAAAAAATCCAAAGAACATAAAGCCATGATTGAATCTTTGGTCAAAGGAGATGAAATTGTGAGCGTGGGTGGCTTATTGGGCAAGGTCAGTAAATTGGGGGACAGCTTTCTTGGCCTTGAAATTGCCAATGGTGTTGAGGTGCAGATTCAGCGCAGTGCAGTGGTGCAAGTCTTGCCCAAGGGCAGCATCAAGTAGCAAGTGGCTGGCTCATGCCAGCTTTGTGCAGTTTCAACTGATCAATACTATTTATGAATCGTTATCCGGCGTGGAAATATGCCATCATCGTGATGGCTTTGGTGGTGGGCGGCTTGTATGCCTTGCCCAATTTTTTTGGTGAATCGCCTGCCGTCCAGGTCTCTAGTGCCAAGCCACTGATCAAAGTGAATGCTGATACTTTGGTGCGGGTTCAGGATGCACTCAAAGCAGCCAAACTCTCAGTAGAGGGGGTGGCGCTCGATGGCAATTCGGTCAAAGTGCGTTTGTCTGACACCGATACTCAATTGAAAGCCAAAGATGCCATTCAAAAGGTATTGATACCCGATGCCACCAACCCTGGCTATGTGGTGGCACTTAACTTGCTGTCCCGATCGCCTGCCTGGTTGAGTGCGTTGCACGCTTCTCCCATGTATCTAGGGCTTGATTTGCGCGGTGGCGTTCACTTCATGTTGCAGGTGGATATGCAGGCAGCGCTCACCAAGCGTGCAGAGTCACTGGCAGGTGATGTACGCACCAGTTTGCGCGAAAAAAACATCCGCCATGGCGGTATCAGCCGCAACGCACAAACCATTGAAGTCAGGTTGCGAGACGCAGCCATGCTTGCACAAGCCAAAGCTGTTTTTCAGGACCAATTTGCTGATTTGCGCACCGTAGAATCTTCTGATGGTGCAGGTGTTTTGCTCACTGCCTCCATCAAGCCCGAAGCTGCACGGCGCATTCAAGACCAGGCCATCAAGCAAAACATTACCACGTTACATAATAGAATCAATGAGTTGGGAGTTGCAGAACCTGTCATCGCGCAGCAAGGGGCAGATCGTATTGTGGTGCAACTGCCCGGCGTGCAAGATACTGCCAAAGCCAAAGATATTTTGGGGCGCACCGCAACGCTGGAAGTTCGCATGGTGGATGAAAGCGCAGAAGCCCGCTCTGCCGAGTTTGGCAACGGCGCAGTGCCATTTGGCTCTGAACGCTATGCTGAGCGTAGCGGCCAGGCGGTCATTGTCAAAAAACAGGTGATTCTCACCGGCGAAAACCTGACCGACGCCCAGCCTGGTTTTGACAGCCAAACGCAAGAGCCTACGGTCAATTTGAATCTGGATGCCAAAGGAACTCGTATTTTTCGGGATGTCACGCGCGAAAATGTTGGCAAACGCATGGCCATTTTGTTGTTTGAAAAAGGACGTGGCGAGGTTGTGACGGCCCCGGTCATTCGTACCGAAATCGGTGGCGGCAGAGTACAAATTTCAGGCCGCATGACCACGGTTGAAGCCAACGACACCGCTTTGCTTTTGCGTGCAGGCTCACTGGCTGCCCCGATGGAAATCATTGAAGAAACCACCATTGGCCCAAGTTTGGGGGCAGAAAATATTGCCAAGGGTTTTCACAGTGTTGCCTGGGGGTTTTTGGCTGTGACCGTCTTTATGTGCCTGTATTACATGTTGTTTGGTATCTTTTCCAGTATTGCGTTAGCGTTTAATTTATTGCTGTTGGTGGCTGTGTTGTCCATGCTTCAAGCCACACTGACACTGCCGGGCATGGCGGCCATGGCGCTGGTGCTGGGTATGGCCATTGACTCCAACGTGCTGATCAACGAACGTGTTCGCGAAGAATTGCGCAACGGGGCTTCAGCGCAAGCTGCGATTCATACTGGTTATGACCGTGCCTGGGCGACCATTTTTGACTCCAACATCACGACACTGATTGCAGGTTTGGCGCTACTGGCTTTTGGGTCTGGGCCTGTGCGCGGTTTTGCGGTTGTGCATTGTCTGGGCATTATGACCAGCATGTTTTCAGCCGTGTTTTTCTCACGCGGTGTGGTCAACTATTGGTACGGTCGCAAAAATCGTCTCAAAACAGTGTCTATCGGTACGGTTTGGCGGCCCGATACTGCTACCGCCCTCAACGCCGACTAAGGAGTATCAACATGGAATTTTTCAGAATCAGGCAGGACATACCGTTCATGCGCCATGCCTTGGTGTTCAATCTTGTTTCACTGTTTACTTTTTTGGCAGCGGTGTTCTTTTTAGTGAGCCGGGGCTTGCATTTGTCGGTGGAATTTACCGGCGGCACATTGATGGAAGTGACTTATTCGCAACCGGCTGATTTGGCAGTGGTACGCAATACCGTAACCTTGCTAGGTTTTGCCGATGTCCAGGTTCAGAACTTTGGCACATCGCGTGATGTGCTGATTCGTTTGCCGGCGCAAAAGGGCGTGAGTTCAGCCAGTCAAAGTACTCGGGTGATAACAGCACTTCGGGCCATCGATGCCAGTGCGGCGATGCGGCGCACCGAATTTGTTGGTCCTCAGGTGGGGGACGAACTGGCCATTGATGGGCTGAAGGCACTGGCTTTTGTGGTGGGGGGCATCATGGTCTATCTTGCTGTGCGCTTTGAATGGAAATTTGCTGTGGCAGCCATCATTGCCAATTTGCACGATGTGATCATTATTCTGGGTTTTTTTGCATTTTTTCAGTGGGAGTTTTCTCTGTCGGTACTCGCAGCCGTTCTGGCTGTACTGGGTTATTCCGTCAATGAATCTGTGGTCATTTTTGACCGTATTCGCGAAAATTTTCGGCGTTATCGCAAAATGAACACGATCGAGATCATCAACAACGCCATTACCTCCACCATCAGCCGAACCATCATTACCCACGGTTCTACGCAGATGATGGTGTTGGCCATGCTTTTGTTCGGTGGTGCCACACTGCACTATTTTGCGCTGGCGCTGACCATTGGCATTCTGTTTGGCATTTATTCATCGGTTTTTGTGGCCGCAGCCATCGCCATGTGGCTGGGCATTTCACGTGAAGATTTGGTCAAGGCAGGCGCAGTCACCCAGGATTTGGATCGCAATGATCCCAACGCGGGCGCCGTCGTATAGTGGTTTGTGTCACATGGCCTCATCACCATCTGAAAGCCGACACCAGATACTGGGTGCGCGGGTTCGCAAACGGTTGGTGGAAGAAGCCTCGCAGGCCATGTTGCCATTGTCAGAGCGGATACAACAACGACTGACTGAATTACTGGATCAAGCCGCCAGTGCGCGTGAAATGCAATTGCGCCGTGATGGCTGGACATTGTTTCAACGCCACCAAACCCTCTGGTGCGAAGGTACACGGCGCGCTTGGCAGGCTGCATTGCAACCGATGGCTTCACGCGCTTCACCGCTGTCCCTTGAGGCAGGGTTGCAGTTGGTGGGAACGGACGTGGTCGAGAACAGAATCATTGCATCGCGGCTGGCTTTGGGCGTGATGGAGCAAGCGGCCAGCGAGGTCAATGATTTTCGCAAGCGGCTCAAGTCACTGCAAGCAGACCAGGTGCTGTCGTCCCATGACATTGCGCATCCTGAAACCCTCACCCTGCCCTTGATTGAACAGTGGGTGGATTGTGGGTTGTTGCGCGAGCACTGGTTTTTGGTTCATGACACCGTTTTGCGTTTCTTGGGAGATCAGTTAAAGCAAATTTACGCACGCTGTAATGCAGGGCTGATTGAACAGGGCATTTTGCCTGTCATTGACTTTGTATCACCCCCCAGGCAGCGATCCCCCTCTGAGCCGATGCAGCCCTCTACCCATGTGCCAGTAGCATCCCAAACAGAGCAACAGAAGCAGCAGGCTTCAGGGGCCGGCGTGTTGGCTTCGGCTTACCAGGGTATTGTGGGAACACGTGCGTCCGCGTTGCATCCTGCGTATGATGCCGTTGTGCAAAGTCCGCGCGGACGTGCTGGCCGTGTACGGGGATTGATGGATCGTATAGGCCGTCTGATTGCCGGACCCGTATCTATGTCAGTACCTATGTCCGAACCCAGGCGTGGCCTGGTCAATCACATTGTGTATCAAGCACCTTCGGCAAGTTTATTGCAAGTTATTGACGAGCAACCCTTGCTTGATTCTCCTGACGATGGGGCAAGTCAGTTAGATGCGCAGTATGCGCCCGTATTGATTGAGCGTGTAGCAACTGGTATGCGTCAACAAACAACCAAGCTCAAGGCGCAAGCCAAGAGTGACAGTGAAAAAGCCATCATTGAGCTGGTCGCTTTGATGTTTCAGTCTATTTTGCAAGAAGACCGTATTCCGACGGGTGTAAGGGTCTGGTTTGCACGCCTGCAGATGCCGGTGTTGCGCATTGCATTGGCCGAACCCGACTTTTTTAGCAGACTCAACCACCCTGCACGCCAGTTGATTGACCGCATGGGTTCGTGCGTGATGGGTTTTGATGCCAGCGGCATGACAAGCGCAGCGCTTGAAACTGAAATCAAGCGCATCGTCCAGGTGATTGAGCAATATCCTGAAACGGGCGAAGTTGTCTATCAGCGCGTCTATGAAGAATTTCAAAACTTTTTGAAGCAACATCTGACGCAAAAAGCATCCATCATCAAGGTGATGGGGGTAGCGCTTCAGGTAGAGCAAAAAGAAACTCTCTCCATTCAGTACACCATTGAATTGCGCAATCAGCTCCAAGGCATGCCAGTTCGCGACGAAATTCGCGAATTTTTATACAAAGTATGGGCAGATGTTCTGGCTGTATCCACCATACGTCAGGGGGCACAGCACCAGGAAACCTTGTTGCTGAAGAAAACTGCGGCTGACCTGATCTGGGCTGCCAGCGCCAAGCCTAACCGGTCTGACCGTGCCCGTGTGATTGCCGACCTTCCCAATCTTTTGAAGTGCTTGCGTTTGGGAATGGGGTTGCTGGGAGTGGTTAAAACGGAACAAGAATCTCATATCAAGGTGATCAGCGACACTTTGGCGGATGCTTTTATGTCAAAAACCAAGACCATTGCCATTGAGCAGGTGCAAGCACTTGCAGAGCGATTGGTTCATCTGGAAGACTATGTATCCGATGATGGTACTGAGGAATTGCCCATCAATGCCCAGAACATTGAAGAGTTGATCGATATGGATGCGTCGGAACTTGACGTGATTACCAGCGGTGGTGTTAACAATGTCAGCAAGGAAATGCTTGAATGGGCACGCGGGCTTGATGTGGGTGCCTGGTTTACCCTGGATCACAATGCGCAGGTGGCACAGGTGCAATATGCCTGGCGCAGTCCCCTTGGGCATTTGCATTTGTTTGCCAGTCGGTTAGGGCACAGCTACTTGATTCAAAGCATGCGCTTGGCAGCTTACCTGCAGGCGGGGCTGTTGCGAGCGCAAGAAGATGAATCACTGACAGTGCGTGCCACCCGTGATGCCCTGGGCAAACTAGAGGCCAACCCTGAGCGACTGTTGGCATAACCGGTGGTTAGGATTTAGGAGATGGCCAAATGCACAACTTATTGTTGACCATATCCATAGCAAATAACCAAGAAAGAACCGTGTGAAAATTTCCCTTGGTCCACTGCTCTACTACTGGCCTCGCTGTGATGTCCTTGCTTTTTACGAGGCTATAGCACACTCTGATGTGGACATTGTTTATTTGGGCGAAACGGTGTGTTCGCGTCGCCATGAGGTACGTTTGAGTGACTGGCTTGACATGGCTACTCACCTGCGTGATGCTGGCAAGCAAGTCGTTTTATCCACGCAAGTCCTCATGGAGTCTGGTGCGGACGTTGCCTTGATGCGCAAAATTGCTGACAACGGTATATTCATGGTGGAAGCCAATGATATGGGAGCAGTGCATTGTCTTGAAGGCAAAGTACCGTTTGTGGCTGGTCCTCACCTGAACATCTACAACATCCCGACGCTACATTGGATGGCCCCCTTGGGTATCAGACGCTGGGTTGTGCCGATGGAGATGTCGCGTGATGACTTGGCCTTGATGCTGGCTGATTGTCCGTCAGGGCTGGAAACCGAAGTGTTTGCTTATGGTCGTATCCCCTTGGCGTTTTCGGCCAGGTGTTTTACGGCACGCCATTTCAATTGCTCCAAGGACAACTGCCAATTTGCTTGCATAAAATTCCCTGATGGCTTAGTTTTGCGTACCCGTGAAAACGAGGACTTTTTGGTGCTGAACGGCATTCAGACCCAATCGGCGCGTGTCTATCACCTCCTGCCCGAACTGGCTAACATGCGTGACATGGGTGTGAATGTGGTGCGTATCAGTCCGCAGTCACAGCATACGCTGTATATCATTGAACTGTTTCACAATGTCATTAACGGACAAACGTCTGTGACAGATTCCATGCTTGAAATGGCGGCGCTGCTACCCGGCCAAGCCTGTAACGGCTATTGGCATGGCAGGCCTGGTATGGAACAGTGCGATGGGGTCATTTAACAGCATCAAAGGATAGCCACATGACTGAAAAAAGGTTCTTAATTCCAAAGCCTATGGAGCACATTTTGGGGCGCTTGCCTGCCTGGCCGGGAACGGTGATGTTGGTCACTGCGCTCAATCTGGTATTGGCCAGGTACTTGACGTTTGACGTGACGAAGTTGCTTAATGGTAAAAAACTGAGGCTGTGTGTGACCGATGCTCATTGTGCTTTTAATTTTGAGTGGCGCAGCCACCGGTTTGTAGCGTGCAGCGAGGGAGGCACGGCAGATCTGACCATCAGCGCTTGCATGCAGGACTTTGTATTGATTGCTCTTCGCAAGGAAGACCCAGACACCCTGTTTTTCAGCCGACGTTTGGCGATGGAGGGGGATACCGAGCTGGGCATACTGGTCAAAAACACCCTTGATGCGATAGAGCTGCCTGTTTTTCATGTTGAGCAGTTCTATCCCAAAGCAGTTCTGATGCAGGTATGCCGTGGCATCAGCGAGGGGTGGTCGCATTGCAAACCACGGTAGGTTCATTGCGCTTGCACGCTACGGTCAAGAAGCGCATCATCGTCGCCATCACAGGTGCCAGTGGTGCCGTGTATGGTCTTCGCCTGTTGCAAATGCTGCGTGAAATGGGTGGCATTCAAACGTACTTGATAGTGTCAGACCCCGCTTGGCTGACAGTACAGGAAGAGCTGAACATTTCCAGAAACGAACTTGAAGCACTGGCTGACATGATCTATTCTGTGCATCATGTTGGGGCACCTGTTGCCAGTGGATCGTTTGAGTGCGATGGTATGGTGATAGCCCCATGTTCCATGCGCACGCTGGCAGCCGTTGCACATGGTCTGTCAGACAACCTCATCACCCGCGCTGCCGATGTGACTCTAAAAGAGCGCCGTCGCCTGATCTTGATGGTTCGTGAAACGCCTTTGAACCTGGCCCACTTGCGCAATATGCTGAGCGTGACCGAAATGGGCGGCATCATTTTTCCTCCTGTGCCCGGGTTTTACCAACGCCCTCAAAACATTGATGACTTGGTCACACACACAGTGATTCGCGTGCTTGATGTTCTCGGACTGCCACAGGCTAACGCGCCGCGTTGGACAGGCCTTTCAACTGTTGATGACACCTGACATGGCCTGCCGTGACCTTCGGGAATTTATCGCGCAACTCGAACACTTGGGTGAGCTGGTGCGTGTCAGTGCCAATGTTTCGCCGTACCTGGAAATGACAGCATTGTGTGATCGCAGCCTGCGTGCCTGTGGCCCCGCTTTGCTGTTTGAAAACCCAACCCACCATAGCATTCCAGTGTTGGGTAACCTCTTTGGCAGCACCCGTCGGGTGGCATTGGGCTTGGGCGTGGCAGACGTGGGCGAACTAAGGCAGTTTGGGCATGTGCTGGCATCGCTGAAAGAACCCGATCCCCCCCAAGGATTCAAAGACTTGATGGGCATGAGCACACTGGTTAAATCATTGTGGACAATGACCCCCAAAGAGCTGCGCAATGCGCCTTGTCAAGAAGTGGTTTGGGAAGGTGCAGATCTAGATTTGG
>CAIXMC010000057.1 GCA_903920405.1 uncultured beta proteobacterium | reverse complement strand
TTGGCCGCATGGCGCGCTTCGTCAAGCACTGCCATACGCAAACGATGGACTGGGTCACGGCCAATGGGGGCATCAACCACACGCTGCACTGGCCCGTGCCATGCCCCATGAGCCAGTGCCACGTACTGGCGTTGCACTTCCCTGGCGGCCATTGCTTGCACCAATGAATCCATCACACTGCGTTTGCGTGCCACCACCATCAAGCCGCTGGTGTCTTTGTCAAGACGATGCACAATGCCCGCCCTGGGCAAGGCAAAAGCGTGGTCATCCAACCCCAGTAAGGCATTCATCAAAGTGCCGCTCCAGTGACCTGGTGCCGGATGCACCACCAGTCCGGCGGGTTTGTTAATGACCAGCAAATGGTCGTCTGCATAAACTACATCCAGCGCCAACTGCTCGGCCTTGAAGGCTTGCGTTTGTGGTGTGGGTCGCAATTCAATACAGATTTTGTCAGACATCCTGACCCTGTAAGCTGCCTTGGAAAAGG
This sequence comes from uncultured beta proteobacterium, assembly GCA_903920405.1. GTDB lineage: Bacteria > Pseudomonadota > Gammaproteobacteria > Burkholderiales > Burkholderiaceae_C > Rhodoferax. Next base: position 15,196 of record CAIXMC010000057.1, on the reverse strand, counting down.
GTTTACCATTCAGGCATACTGCACCCGATTCCATCAATTGCTGCAAGTAATTGCGTGAAAACTCTGGAACTAACCCCACCAAAACATGGTCAAGCCGCCACCCGTGATGCATTGCCTGTAACACCCAGGTGCGCTTTTGCGTGTCAGTACCAGTCCCAAGCAAGTGGAATGGATCGTCAAATTCGGATGTGCCCGATATAATTTGCCCAGAATTTTTCAAGGAAGTTACCCTGCATGATAAGTGCCAAATTATCCATTGCCCACGTTTGCATCCTGTTTTCTAGTGTGTTGTTGTTGAGCGCGTGTTCTTCTGCACCCAAAGACCCCACGGCGCACATGACACCCACTCAGATTTACGCTGAAGCCAAGGAGGAGTTAAACGCCGGTGCCTACGACAAAGCCATCCCTCTGCTTGAAAAACTCGAGGGCCGTGCAGCAGGCACGCCACTGGCGCAACAGGCTCAACTGGACAAAGCCTACGCACATTACAAGGCCGGTGAACCCATTCTTGCCGTTGCCACCCTTGATCGGTTCATGAAATTGCATCCCGCCAGCCCGGTACTTGACTACGCGCTCTACCTCAAAGGCATTGTCAACTTCAACGACGATTTAGGTTTGTTTTCTGGCATTACCCGCCAGGATTTGTCGGAGCGCGATCAAAAATCTGCCAAAGATTCTTACGATGCACTCAAGGAACTTGTCGGTCGTTTTCCTGACTCCCGCTACGCCTCTGATGCCACTCAGCGCATGCACTACATCGTCAACTTGCTGGCCCAGTCAGAAGTTCATGTGGCACGCTACTACTATCAGCGCGGTGCTTATTTGGCAGCCATCAACAGGGCGCAAACGGTCATTGTTGACTATCAGGGCGCTCCAGCATTGGCCGAAGCGTTGAAAATTATGGTCAGTTCCTACAACGCACTGGGCATGATCCAACTGCGCGACGACACACAGCGCGTCCTGGAAAAAAACTACTCTGATAAACAGGGCAATGACATCAGACCAAGTCAAAATCCTTGGTGGAAATTATGGTAACTGGATGATTGCCAAAGGCTACCGACTCACCGCTTCGACGGGTCTTCACAAGGGTGATCGTGACTATCAGCAAGATCAGGTGGTGGTGCTGAGTCACACTCGCTGTAAGGGTTGCGTCATGGCAGTTTTGGCAGATGGCATGGGCGGACGCAGTGGCGGACGAAAGGCATCAGACCAAGTCATGCTGACAGCACAGCAGTTGTTTGAACGTTATGCACCTGAAACAGATGACCCTTTGGCCATGCTCAAACAACTGCTTGAAGATGCCCACACTGTGATCAAACTCACAGCTATCTCAGCAGAGCAAGAACCTCACAGTACGCTGGTGGCGTTTTTAATCAACCCTGGTGGAGATTGCTATTGGGTTCATGCCGGTGACTCTCGCATTTATCACTTTCATGGAACCAAGTTGGTCAAACGCACCATGGATCATTCTTACGTGCAGTTACTGATCAACCGCGGTGAAATTACCGAGGAAGAAGCCAACTTTCACCCCAAATCAAATATTTTGATGGGTTGCCTGGGTACTGACAAGCCCCCTCCCATGGACACCCACTTCATTCAACATTTATGCGCTGGAGACAGCTTGTTGGCGTGTAGTGACGGCGTATGGCACTACTTCAACCACCAGGAGCTAGGCTCGGTGCTCAATACCCTGTCAGCGCGCGAAGCCACTGAATTTTTGATCCAGAAAGCCAGAAGCAGGGCCAAGGGCAGCGGTGATAACTTGTCTTTGGTCATCGTCAAACTTGAGCCACTTGACGGTTAGGATGTGGTCAGTAATAAGTTCCACATTTGGCCGTCTGAGTTGGGATGCAATGCTAGGCGCAAATCGCGCGGTGTGGCCACGCCACATGAGCGATTTGTAACGACGCAGTGCGCCCAAATCTGACGAGCCAAATGCGGAACTTATTACTGACCACATCCTAAGTGGGAAGCCTCTCTTTGTATCAGAGTAATATCACCCTTGTCCAAGACTGCATTGCACCAAGAAACATGCCATTGATATTTCAACTTTATCGTTCTCGCACCATTGCCATTGCAGCACTTCTGCTGTGTGTGTGGTGGGCAGCCTCTTCTGTTTGGGCTGCCGATGAAAAGACCGCCGCGCTTGCAGAGATCAATCAAACGCGTGTTCTTGTTGGGCTACCGCCTGTCAGTTTGAATGCCAATTTGGATCAAGCAGCTCAATCACATGCCAATTATTTACAGGCCAACCTTGACGGCATTTCGCATGATGAAACCCCCGGGTTGCCATTTTTCACGGGTGCTTCTCCCTCTGAACGTGTCACTGCTGCAGATTACACATGGCGCACTGTCTCGGAGGTCATCAGTGGAGGCATCACTTCGGGACAGCAAGCGGTGCAGCATTTGGTGAAGGCGATTTACCATCGTTTGGGCATCCTGGCACCTGCTGTGGCTGAGGTTGGCATAGGCCTTGGCACCGCGTCCGGTAAATTATCCAATGTGGTGATTGATTTTGCTGCCACCACCAGCAACGCCGTCACCCCACCTTCGGGCTGGCTGGGCACTTATCCGGTACAGGGGCAAACGGGTGTTGACCCCGCTTTTAACTCTGACGATGAATCGCCAGACCCCGTCCCCCATCAAAATCGTGTGGGCTACCCCGTCAGTTTGCATGGGGGTGCTACTGACAAACTTTCAGTCACCCGTTTTGGTTTGAAGCCTGTGGGCGGTGCGCCGTTGAATGTGAAAGTGTTGACCGACGTGCCTGCCCATGTGGCGGCCATTGTTCCGCTGACGGTGCTGAACTAGGGCACACCCTATCAGGCTGACTTTGTGGGAATGCTCAACGGACAGCCTGTGGAGCGGAGTTGGATTTTTACCACCGTCGCTTATTCAACGATGACCGTCGATGTGCCGTACCAGCGCGTGGGGGTGGGGCAGGTGGCGCGTATTGTGGTCAGCGGTGGCAACCAAGACGTGAGCCAGTCAGGCATCAATTGGACGACTGGCCCCGCACCGCAAGTCGTCAAAGTTTCATCCGGCATCTTTGAGGTCAGGGCATCGTCACCTGTGGAGGCCACGCTCACTTTCAGCGATCAAGACGGCCAGACGCAAGAGGCCAGGGTGAGTTTTGTGAACCCCGCCAGTGAAACCACAACCACGGTGGCAGGCTGGAACTTGCTGGGCAACTCTTTGCAAACGCCTATGGTGGTGCTGGATCGTTTTGGTCATGTGGATGCACCTGTGGCCGGAGTGACTGACAAAGTGATCTCGGTCTGGAAATGGTTGCCGACGGAGATGCGGTGGGCCTATTATTCGCCCACTTTGACAGCGCAGGCGTTGGCTGCTGAGACTGTCAAAGTGGGTTATGCTGTGCTGGATCGCATTGAGCCTGGCGAAGGCTACTGGGTCAATACCAAGACGTCCATCAGTTTTCCAACACGCACAGGACTACCCAGCCCAACCGTCCCCACGGTGCTGACAAAAGGCTGGAATTTGTTAGGGGTGGGGGAGGCCATGACTCCTGCTGCTTTTGACAAGACGCTGGGCAATCCAGTGATGATTCCCAGCGCCTCAAAGTGCATGTTGACTGAATGCTGGGAAATAGCCGGTGGCTTGGTCACCACGCCCAGCATCAAGTCCCTGTGGACATGGGACGCTACCGCCAGAAAGTGGCGCTTTTATGGTTCTATCCTTGCCCTTCAAGGTGGTACTGCACTGAGCGATTACGCCGCCACCATGGGCTATTTGCCCTACGACATGACTGAAAACAAGTACTTGCATACCGGTGTGGGCTTTTGGATCAACAAGTGACGATGCGCCAGATTCAACACGCGCTGTCGGTTTTTCGTCCCCCTTGTCAAGCGCTGATCACCCCTTCTACCTTGGTGTTTGACTCAGGGCAGCGTGTGCGCCCGTGGGTGCGTCATCGCCGTCATCCAACAGGTTCGTTGACCGAACAATTCCAGACGGTGGTCGCTGAATTATTGCAACGGATGGATGAGCAGGGCGTGACGGGGCGGCGATTGAAACTTGTGGTTTCTGACTTTTGGGCACGGCCTGCTGTTTTGTCTTTGCCGTCCACGTCTTTGACTGACCAAGAGATGGCTATCCTTTTATCAAGCCACTATCGGCGCACCTATGGCGATTTGATGGAGGGCTGGCGCTGGTGTTGGGATCAGCAGCCGGGAGCGTTGATTGCTGTGGCCTGGCCAGGGGGCGGGTTGGATGCCCTGAAGGCAGGACTGTCCAAGCGCAACTGCGTTCTGGCTTGCGCAAAACCTTTGGGGACAGAGGTCATCAGCCAGTTGCCCGCTGTGCCAGGTGCGCTATGGTGTGCCATTTTGGCGCATTCATGCCTGACCCTGATGCGCATGCAAGACGGCAAAATACAAGACTGGTGCGTGGTCGCCAACACCGAAGACGCTGCTGGCAGTGTGCCGCTGGCCTTGAACCGGGAATCTGCCAAGCGGGGTGACCCTTGCCGCAACGTCGTTATCATTGACTTGCATGACCTCTCTGATACTTTTGACCCAGCCTCCCTTCACTCTGGCTTGCAAGCTGCCGGTTGGGCTTCTCGCTTTTGCGTGGCCTCTGATATTCACCACAGCCTGACCTGGCCATTGCACCAGGCTACTTTGCTTTCTCCTTGTCCATGAAACTGGAACTTGATTTTGCCCTTGACCGTACACGCATCCAACACCGTCGGCACTGGGTTCTTGCGGTGTTGGGTTTGGTCATTGGACTGCAAACAGGGCTGGGGGCATGGCGCTACCAATCTGCCCAGGACGCGCTGACCATGCGGCACGCCCAACAACGTCAGCAGAACGAAAAAAATACAAACCTTTCCAAACAAACTCTGGCAGCCGAGGACATCAAAGTGGCTATTACCGCCCAACAGATGCTCGATAGCATGGCTGTTCCCTGGGATGATGTGCTCGATGCGATTGAAGCGGCACGACCCCCAACTGTCTTGGTCGATGGCATAGAGCCGCGTGTGAAAGACAGCAGTGTCACCCTTCACATCAGCAGTCCGGACTTTGCACAGGTGTCAGAATTCATCGATCAACTTGGGCAGCAAGAGTTGTTGCACCATGTCATGCTGACCTCAGAGGCCATGCCAGACAACGGCAGTGGTGTCTTGCGTGTGGTCATCACGGCTCAATGGGCATCCACCTTCCCCACTTCACCATGAAACTGGCCTGGTTGGATATTTCGCCTTTTGCGGGCTGGGTGGTCATGGCTCTCTTGACCATGACTGGAATGCAGGTGGCGTTTGAATCTCAAGTGATGATGCCTCTGGCCTCTAGCATCAGCCAAGCCAGTCGCCCATTCCACACCACAGCGTCTGCGACCCCTGCAACCTCTGCCTCTTCACCCAAAGCACGTCTGGATGACATTGTGTTGCGTTTGTCGAACCAACCCAGTCTGGATGAGCGCATTTTGAAGATGCACCAACTCGCCACTGAATACAACGTGCAATTGAAAAAAGCCAGTTACCAGGCGAAGGAAACACCAGAGAATCCCATTGTGCAACATGAAATTCAAGCCGAATTAACGGGTAGCTACCCTGCCATCCGACAGTTTTTACACGCGCTTTTGTCACAAAATCAAGCGACTGCGCTAGAGTCTGTTGAAGTGAACCGCGCCACGGGACAGGCTGGTGTTCGTGTGCAGGTTCGTCTCGCTTTTTATGAGCACCCATGAATTTTCCATTGAATCTGCGTCGGCGATTGGTGTTGTTTCTGGGAATGGCCTTCACGCTGTGGGCAGCCTGGCAAGTGAGCCAGAACGAGCCTGCACCCAACATCGTCGCTGAACGCACATCGCCCAAACGCATTGTCAAAAAGCAGCTCACAGCCACGCCCAATTTGCCACTGACTTGGCCGCCAGAGCTTGCCGGATCGCCTTTCAACGTGACGGACATTTTTAGCCCGGTGTCTCCACCAGCTCTACCCAAACCCGTAGCACCACCGCCCGATACCGTCGTTCATCAGTTCAATCTGACCTATTTTGGCCGGCTCGATGGCACGGATCAACACGTTGTTTTTTTAACCGATGCGCAAGAGAAAATCAGCACCGTCAAAGTGGGCGACTGGGTGGATGGTGACTGGCAACTCACCACCTTGGAAACCAACCAACTTGTTTTTACGCAACAGCCCAGCGGACAAACACATACCCTGCAAACTGGTAACTTTCAATGACAAGATTCACACTTTTGAGTGCCATGGTTCTTCTGCTGGCCGGCTGCGCGGCGCAGGATGCCTTTCGACGTGGACAAGAACAATTGGCCTCAAGCCAGTGGGAGTCAGCCCTGTCCAGTTTTTTGCAAGCACGTGAACATGACCCTGGTAATGCTCAATACTTGGCCGCCGTCAAAACCACCCGTGAGCGTGCCGTGAACACCATGCTGTCTGAAGCCCAGGGTGTCCGCGACAAGCAGCCCACCAAAGCCATTGAGATTCTTCAACGAACTCTTCTGCTAGACCCCACCAATGAACGCGCATTGGAAGGTTTGACATCCATTGAAATGTTACAACGCCAACAGCGTCTGTTCGATGAGGCCAGCCGTGCGGCCGCCACAGGGCGCGACAGTGAAGCCCGCGCCAAATTTCAAAAACTGCTCAGTGAAGTGCCTAACCACACCGCAGCACGCCAGGCGGTTCGGGCGATCAATGAAAAAGCAGGCCACACCTACGGTCAGGTGTTGCTCGACAGCACACTGCGCAAGCCCGTGTCCATGGTGTTTCGGGATGCCACGCTCAAAATGGTCTTTGATGCCTTATCCAGCAGCACCGGCATTAACGTTGTTTTTGACCGAGACCTTAAAACCGACACCCGCGTGACCGTTTTGCTGCGCAATGTGGCTTTTGATGAGGCCTTGAACCAAATCACACAATCCAATGGTCTTGCCCAGCGCGTCGTGAACACCAACACGGTGTTGATTTATCCTGCACGCCCCGATAAAGTTAAAGAATATCAAGACCTTACTGTTCGTAATTTTTTTGTGGCCAATGCAGATGTCAAACAGCTCTCATCCTTGCTTAAAACGGTGCTCAAAGTCAAAGACATCTATACCGATGAAAAACGCAATCTGATTGTGATTCGAGACACCCCCGAACAAGTGGCGATGTCTGAAAAAATAATAGCAGCCCACGACCAGCCTGAGCCAGAGGTGATGCTCGAAGTTGAAATTTTGGAGTTCAACCACACGACCGACAACAACCTTGGCCTGAAATTTCCGGATCAGGTCACTTTTGGCGTGGCCAGCCCCATCACTTTGAGCGCCTTGCGCGCCATCAACGACACTGGTATCAACGTGACGGGCTTAGACTCCAGCGTGGTCATTAACCTCAAACGCCAATTGGGCGACATCAACATTTTGGCCAACCCGCGCATTCGGGTCAGAAACAAAGAAAAAGCCAAGTTTCATATTGGCGACAAGGTGCCCGTCATTACATCGACCACCTACCCCGGATCGTCCACAGGCGCGACCAGTTCATCGGTGAGTTATCTGGACGTGGGCATCAAACTGGAGTTTGAACCTTCGATTCAACTCGATGACGATGTCATCATTAAAACTTCGTTAGAGGTCAGTTCCATCACGAACACAGTGATCAACACCGGCACCACGGCCTACCAAGTGGGCACTCGCAATGCCGCGACGACGCTCACTTTGCGAGATGGCGAAACCCAGGTGCTCGCAGGCCTGCTCAGTTCAGACGAGTCCAACACCACCAACCGCTTGCCAGGTCTGGGTGATATTCCTGTGTTGGGTCATTTGTTTAGCAACCATGCCATCAAAGGGGGACGCAAGGAAATTTTGCTCTCCATCACGCCCAGAATCGTTCGTAATCTGCACCGTCCGACTGAAGACTTGCTTGAATTTAATTTTGGGCCAGAGTCAGGGACAACATTGGGTGGGGGAATGCCTTTTGTGTCGTCTGTGCCTGCGCCTGTGCCGACACGCTCGCAGCAGGTGGGGGGTGCGGCAATGTCGCGGGATGCCAGGTCAGTACCCATGTCGGGGCCAGGGTTTTCGCCTGTTGTGTTACCCCCTGCGCCGTCTTCACCCGCAGTCAATAGCACAACGCCCATGGAGTTTGAACTGCCCCCCGGAGTAGGGCGCTGAATGTAGGATGTCAAACGCTTGACTTTGTCCGTCCATGCTGATGGTGATGGTGCTCCCTTTTGCAGTGCAAAATTTGTGGTCTGATAGCTGGTTTCACCGTGCCGCGACTTGGTACAGACCACATCGATAAACATAAGAAAAGAGCCTGTAACGCCCGTGGATACTGCGTATGGATTCACTGACCTTGTCCATCGGCATCAACCCAAATAGCCGTTGTCAAAATTTATGCACGCCATCCAATTTTTTTATGTTCATGCGCGAAAACGACACACCCTGTCGCGCACCAGGGTTAATCTCGGAACACCTTAACCCTGACAAAAGACCCGCATGAACACCACCCCTGAACGAGACACCTTGGGCTACCGCCTCGCCCAAATCCTTGGCAAACTCAATCAGGGCGAAAAACTCGACCCCAGTGGGCTGGCCGATGAATTCAACGTGAACCTGCGCACCATCCAGCGCGACCTGAACGTTCGCTTTGGTTTCTTGCCCATGGAAAAAACCAACGGCCTCTACCACTTGGCCGCCAGCGCTTTGGGCAAACTCAGCCTGCGAGATGTGGCGCAATTTGCCAGCCTGGCCGGTGTCCACAGCCTGTTTCCCACCCTCTCCATCGACTTTCTGCGAGACATTTTTGACAGTCGCATGCAAACCGCCTGGCTGGTCAAAGGCCACCACTACGAAGACTTGGCCGGCAAAGAGGGCATGTTTCAGCAACTCGAACTGGCCATTTTGAACCACCAAAAAATTACCTACGCCTATCAAAAGGTCGAAGGCATCAAAACCTACACAGATGTGCAGCCGTACAAACTGGTCAATCACGACGGCATCTGGTACTTGGCCGGCAAAGATGGCAACCAACTCAAAGCCTTTACCTTCGTCAAAATAGACCGATTGCAAGTTTTACCCGACACCTTTATGGCCGACACTGCGGTTGAGAAAACACTGGCAGAGGAAGATGACATTTGGTTGAATGCAAAGAAAATCGAAGTCATCCTCAAAATCACCGGCCCGGCGGCAAGTTACTTCAGGCGACGCAAATGGGTATCCAACCAAGTGATAGAAAAAGAACTGGAAAACGGCGGCATGGTGGTGTCTGCCAAAGTAGCGCACGTCAATCAAATCCTGCCCACCGTTCGCCACTGGATACCCCATATCCGAATTCTCAGCCCTGTGGGATTGCAGGCGGAGATGGAAAGGGAGATTTTGGACTATCTGCAACCCGAATCAACCGAGGAATGAAATGGACTTGATTTTTTACCCCATTAGATTGGTTTGGCATTTGTCTGTTTTGTTGTTCAGCTTTTTAATGGTGGGGGCTGTTGTTGTCATTGGATTATTACTGATTGTGTTTTTATTTCGGTTTTTCATCGTGTTGATGGTTGGTGGATTATTTTTGATGGCGATGGCAGGATTTTTTAAAAGTTTCAAGTAACCCTTTTTGATTGATATTTATGCTCTACCACTTTATTTGCAAATCTTGCCGACATCAGTTTAGTCGGCCTCTCAAGTTTGGGCTATTTTGTCCCAAATGTTTTTCGTTGAAAGTTGTTTTAAATTTGTTTATTCGTTCTTAAAGGAGTTGGTATTATGTATAACAGTTCACCACTGGAGAGTCTTGCTGCATTTGCGATTGTGTTTGCGGCGGGGGTTTTAACGACTTGGGGGATGGGGTGGTATATTGAGAAGGTGAGGAGGGAGGCAATATTATCTAAGTAAGTAAATTTTACTTGCACCTATTTTGACACTGCTTATTTCTACATACAAGATTCACTAATCATGCAGCAAAAACATTTTACAGATGAATTTATGCAAGAAATCAATACGGATAATACATTCTCTGAATCCGAAAAGATTACGGTGCTAAGACACCTTGCTCGCCTAATAGATCATAAAGTGAATATTTTGATCACCGGTGAGTCAGGATGTGGAAAATCCTCCACAATCAATGCTTTATTCAATGCGGGTAAGGTGAAAGTTGAACATGGAGCAACACCTGAAACCATGGAGATTTCCAAATTTGAGTTGGACAATATTGTGATCTATCAATGCCCTGGTCTGGGTGATGGCAAAGAGGCAGATGAACGTCATTCAAAAAATATTATTGATAAGCTTTATGAAAAAGATAAAAATGGAGATCTGCTTATTGACTTGGTTTTAGTTATTCTTGATGGTTCAACTCGTGCTTCTTTCACATCATTTGAATTCATCAACAATGTGATTGTCCCAAATCTTGGTCAGAACAAGAAGAGGTTATTGGTTGCGATCAACAAGGCTGACATGGCCATGTATGGCAGAGTGTGGAATCATTCTGAAAATAAACCCACGCATGAATTGGAAAAGTTTCTTGAGGAAAAGGTTTCTTTGACGCGCAACAGAATTAAAGAGGCAACGGGTGTAGATATTGAACCCATTTACTACGCCGCAGGTTATAAAGATGGTAATAAACCACAAAACCCATACAATCTTTCAAAACTGTTGCTTTGTATTCTAAAGAGTACTAAAACTGCGTTCTATAAAAATTAAGCAATTGGAGCAAAAATCGCAGGGAATGGCCTCAAAGGTTACATGTAGGGCTGTCCCACGAATAAGAATGTAAATTGACGTTGTTTACATTCGTCCCTGTCCAGGATCAACATTAACTGCAACACATAAGGAGAATTTATGCAATTCAAAATAACTTAATTCTTTTATGGGAATTTTTTACTTAAAACTGTTTTGATACGGCTTATTTACACACAAGAGATTGACTAATCATGCAACAAAAACACTTTACAGATGAATTTACACAAGCGATTCATGATGATAATACATTATCTGAATCCGCAAAGACTACTGTGCTAAGAAACCTTGCTCGCCTAAAAGAGCAAAAGGTGAATATTTTGATCACAGGTGCAACAGGTTGTGGAAAATCTTCCACGATCAACGCCTTATTTAAGGTGGACAAGGCAAAAGTTGGACAAGGCACAACACCTGAGACCATGGATATTTCCAAATATGAGTTGGACAATATCGTGATTTATGATTCTCCCGGTCTTGGTGATGGCAAAGAGGCAGATGAACGTCATTCAAAAAATATTATTGATAAGCTATATGAAAAAGATAAAAATGGAAATCTGCTTATTGACTTGGTTTTAGTTATTCTCGATGGATCAACTAAAGATTATGGCACATCATTTGCACTCATCAATAATGTGATTGTCCCAAATCTTGGTCAAGACAAAAAGAGATTATTAGTTGCGATCAATCAGGCTGACATGGCCATGAAAGGCAGAGGGTGGAATAATTCTGAAAATAAACCCATGCCTGAATTGGAAAAGTTTCTTGATGATAAGGTTTCTTCCACGCGTGAAAGAATTAAAGAGGCCACAAATGTAGATATTGATCCAATTTACTATGTCGCAGGTTATAAAGAGGGTAACAAGCCACAAATCCCATACAATCTTCCAAAACTTTTGCTTTTTATTCTCAAGAATACTAAAGCTGAAAAACGGGCAGTTTTTGCTCAAGATATCAATAATAACAAAGATATGTGGAAAGACGACGATAGATTAAAGGATTACAGCAGGGAAATTAAGGAAACTTTGTGGGAGTCAATAGTATCATCAGCATCCAAGGGGTCGGATATTGGTGGGGATATTGGAGCGGTGTTTGGTGACACAGGGCGAAAAATAGGAAAAGCAGTGGGTACAGTAGTTGGTGGGATATGGGGATTTCTTTTTTAAGCGCTTGGAAAAAATTGCATTCAATAGAAAATGACAGTTGTCCAAAGTATATCAATGCTGCTTTACTGGACGATTTTTTGAGGATCGTCTGGTAATTTTGTTTTTTTGATAAGTGTAGGAATAGGTTATCCAGCAGTAATGTATAGCCGTACCCTGTACGGCTATACCCCAATCGTTTAGCCCCACTGCGTTTTTTGCATCAAGTGCGTAATCACCATAAGAACGCGATTCCGCTGTGGATAAAAATAGAGGGTGTCTAAACGTTTAGATTATATTTATTGTTTTATGGTGAACTTATTACGAAATGCAGACCCACATGGTGTATACATAATGAAGCAATATAGATTTCAGGATATTGAAAATAAAATAGTCGAACGCCGTTTATTATACCCCGTGGACGTATTATTGGTTGGAGGGACAGGAACAGGAAAAAGTTCTACATTAAATGCGATCTTCGGTACAGAAGTTGCAAAAGTTGGAAGTGGTGTTGATCCCGAGACCAAAGTGATTTCAGCCCATAAAATTCATGATTATTTGAGATTTCATGATTCAGCAGGACTTGGAGACGGCAAGGCTACTGATTTTTTGCATTCAAAAAATATTACATACGAACTATTAAAGCCAACCACCATCAATGATAAACAATACGGCTTTATAGATATTGTTTTAGTTTTGCTGGATGGCAGTCTTCGTGAGATGGGAACTACTTATAATTTACTTGAATCTGTTGTATTAAAATCGATAGAACCTGGTCGGGTTATTGTTGCGATTAATCAAGCAGATTTAGCCATGAAAGGGAGATATTGGAATTTGGTTACCAATAGACCCGAGAAAGAACTCGCTGAATTTTTGGAAGATAAAGCAAATTCAGTGATTCATCGTTTGCACGAAGCAACAGGACTCAAAATTTCAAAACCCGTTTGTTACAGTGCTTTGTATGGATACAACATCAACGCACTTATGGATCACATTATTCATCACCTGCCTGTCAATCGCAGATTGTTAAGTTAATAGGTATATTAAATTATTATTTAATACATGTTTTGCATATACATGAATCTGTAAGTTCAGGTCGAAAAATGGTAATAATATGTTTACAAATTAGCGAGTTGCAGTTTTTGCCAGGTTTACCAGTAAGGTGAAGAAAGTAATTTTTGAAAATTGTTGATTTTTACAAAAGAACACCACTATTTGAGTTTTAGCTCACAGATTCAGGTAAATAGAAATCCAAACAATGCCCAACCAAGAACTCGAACTAACCCAATCCAAACGCAAAGCGTTGTATCTATTACTCTTCGCCGCAGCCGTTTTTATCATCACCTTCTTCCTGCCAAAATCCGATGCAGTCGATATGCTGCGGGTTATATCTGAAGCCTCGATGGTGGGCGCTTTGGCGGATTGGTTTGCGGTCTATGCACTTTTCAAACCTATTCCAATCCCTTTTATTTCTGCGCACACAGCGATTATTCCAAGAAACAAAGACAACATCGCGGATAGCTTATCAATCTTTGTAAGGGACAAGTTTCTTGATGTTGATTCCCTAGCCAATCTAATTTCAAAACACGATCCTGCAAGGGGTATTTCCGAGTGGCTTGTTCAGCCTGCAAATGCAGAGCGCTTGGGCGATCACTTGGTCAAGGTCATGATCGGATCGATTGATTTTATTGATGACAAACCCATTGAAAAATTCATCATGCAGTCTTTGCATGACATGATCGACCGGGTTGATCTTTCAAACTCCGCGGGCACTATTCTGGAAACTTTAACCAAAAATAACCGTCATCAGGAATTGCTCAATGAGATGATCAATCAAGTGATAGCCCTGTTGCAAAGTGCAGGAAATCAAAAATTTCTTGCAGAAAAACTGGTTCAATTGCTTCAGGAAGAATTTCCGTTTTTGGAAAAAATGCTGCCTTCTGAATGGATTGGTAAAAAAGGTGTGAGTACGATTGTTAGCGCCCTTCAAAAAGTATTGAATGCGGTGACTGAAGATGAAAATCATTCTGTTAGAAAAGATTTTGACACTTATATCCGCTCATTTATTCAAAAATTAAAAGAGGATACTGATTTTATTGCCAAAGGTCATGAATTTAAGGAGCATATCAAACACGATGAACCCTTGAAGTCTTATGCCAGGGATATTTTGGCGACCCTGCGCAAGTGGTTGGTGAATGACCTTCATCGTCTTGATTCCATTGTTCGCCAGAAAATTATTGTGATGGGTCAGCGTCTGGGTGAATCCATTGCCCAAGATGCTGAGTTGCGAGAATCGATCAATCAGCATTTATTGGCATCGGCACGCAGCATGGCGCCCGATTTTTCACAGTTTTTAACCAAACATATCCGCGATACCATCAGAAACTGGGATGCTCAGGAAATGTCGCATCAAATTGAAATGAATATTGGAAAAGATTTGCAGTTTATTCGCATCAATGGAACAATTGTGGGTGGCGTGATTGGCTTTATTTTGTATGCTGTGCCTTATGCAATATCTTATGTGCTTGCCAGAATTGTTTAACTTTATTTAATTTGAAACTCATTAGTGCATTTCATCACAATATTTACAATCAATTTTTATTTCAGCAGCAGAAGTTTCTTTCACTTGCCTAACCAATATCGTGATGCGTAACGAATGTGGGAAATCTGGAAGCGCGGATTTGGCCTCATCATCACTGACCGCCTGATGTAGTTTTTGGGTAAATTCGCCGCTAAGCCGCGCCAGCACTGCGTAGTGTGCTATCATTTTTATGTATTGTCAGGTGTCAAACATACTGTTGTGCGCTGCCAAGAGACACCATTCAACGGTATTATTCTTCACACAGGATGTCACCCATGCCAGTCCCTCCCCCACCCACAAAATTCACCTGCCCGGCTTGTGGCCAAAGTCTGGTGATTTTTTACAGTTCTGATTGCATTTCAAGACCACCGACACAATGTAACCGTTGCGGCAAGGAAGGTATTGTGCGTTCATCTGCAACTCCGTGGGATATTTTGTGGTCAAAACTTGTGGGGCGTTCTTTTTGGGACTGAGTGACTTGCAGGATTGCTTGGAAGATAGGGCAATGTTCTGCCTACCCTGTTTGCGTCAAAGGTACCAAGGATATGGTCCAACAATAAGTTCCGCTTTTGGCTTGTCAGAGTTAAAGATGCAATGCCAAGGGCAAATCGCCTGTACCTTGCTTAGGATATGGTCAATAATAAGTTCCCCATTTGGCTCGTCAGATTTGGGCGCACTGCGTCGTTACAAATCGCTTATGTGGCTGGGCCACACTGCGCGATTTGCGCCTAGCATTGCATCTTTAACTCTGACGGCCAAATGCGGAACTTATTGTTGACC
>CAIXMC010000056.1 GCA_903920405.1 uncultured beta proteobacterium | reverse complement strand
TGCCTGCAGAATTTCAGGACGCACGCAGTCGTTTGAAAGACCTGATATTGCGTCTGGCCAAGCGCACCGGCCTGCGTGTTGTCATATTGGTCGATGAATACGACAAACCCATTCTTGATCGCCTGGACAAGCCTGACATCGCCATTCAAATCCGGGAAGTGCTCAAGGATTTGTATTCGGTCATCAAGGACAGCGATGCACATCTTGAATTTGCCTTTTTGACCGGCGTATCCAAGTTCAGCAAGGTCAGCCTGTTTTCAGGGCTGAATAACCTTGAAGACATCACGCTTGATGCGGCCTACAGCGACATTTGCGGTTACACCGACGCCGATGTGGATAGCGTGTTTGCACCAGAGCTAGCTGGGTTGGATCGTGATGAAATTCGTCGTTGGTACAACGGCTACAACTGGCTGGGAACAGCGGTCTATAACCCGTTTGACTTGCTGAAACTGTTTCGATTTCGGGAGTTTCGGTCATTCTGGTTTGAATCGGCCACGCCAGGTTTTTTGGTCAAGCTGCTGGAACAACGCCAGCAATTCACCCCCGATTTGTCGCGCATTGTGGCCCCCGAGACGCTGCTCTCCACCTTTGATGTAGACAACATTGCCGTAGAGGCCCTGCTGTTTCAGACGGGTTATCTGACCATAGACAGTGTGCGACACCTTGCAGGTCTGATGCAAATCAAGTTGCGCTACCCCAACCTGGAGGTGCGCACCAGCCTCAATGCCGTGTTGCTTCAAAGCCTGACTGCCAACGCCACCCAATACGGCATCCATGCCACACGCCTCTATGACCTTCTGGCAGCACCTGACTTTGAAGGCTTAAAAAACCTGTTCCACGCCTTTTACGCCAGTATTGCCAGTGACTGGTATCGCAAGAATGAATTGAGCCACTACGAGGGCTATTACGTCAGCATTTTCTACAGCTACTTTGCCGCACTGGGCATCGACATCCGCCTGGAAGACCCCACCCATGTGGGCAGAATTGACATGACGGTGCTGTTTAACGCCCAGGTGTTTTTGTTTGAATTCAAGGTGGTGGAACTGTCCCCCAAAGGCCGTGCCCTGCAGCAAATCAAGGACATGAACTACGCCCAGAAGTACCAGTCGCGCGGCGAGCCTATTCATCTGATTGGCGTGGAGTTCAGCAAGGCTGATCGCAACATTGTCGGGTTTGAGGTTGAAACGCTACCAGTGTAATAGCGCACTACGCAGTCTGGATAAGCGTTAGAGCCGATTTCTTCCTCCAATCACCAAGACCGCCGATGCCGTTTGACCCGGAGGTATCCGATATTGGCCTGTTTTGCGTTCATACCATCGGGCTAAGGCGACACTCTGGACGAGGTGTTTGTCTGGAGTCCGACGTTTTGCCCACCATGCCGTTATAAGATTCAAACCAAATCCTTTTTTACACATCCCACAGGAGTTCACCATGCCCTTTCCTCGCATTGCCAAATTTGGCCTGATGGCTGCGGCCGTCTTTGTCGTCAGCTATGTGGCCTCTTCAGGCATCAGCCGATTCTGGCCAGGAACAGCCCTCGAAGTTGCCGCACCCATTGCAAGCGGCACCATGCCACTCTCTTTTCTGGCGGTGACGGCACCCCAACTGAGCGCCTCCATCATTTTGAATGGCAACTCCTGGAACGACCCTGCGCCCCTGGCACTGCCCAGCGGCAGCAGGTTTGAAATTGGACTGCGCAGCAACCAAAGCGGTACGGCGGAGGTATGGGCCATCAACCCCCAAGGCAAGACCAGCCGGATCTCAGTCACCCGTCTGCAAGCCAATCAAAACCAGCGCACACACTCGCTTCGTCTGGAAGGCACACCTGGCCAGGAGACACTTCGCATCATTTTCAAGGGTGATGCCACAGGTGCCACCCTGGTCAAAGACCTCAACATTTTGCACGTTTGATGCAGTCTTGCCCTGCCGTTGATGACACAGGCGTGCAGGCGGTGCGGGTTCTTCGTGGACTTTGGTTCAAGAGCCGTAGCCCGGATGAAGCGAAGCGCAATCCGGGGTGGGGCCTAGATTGTGTGGCCTAAAATGTGTGGCCTTTAGCCCCATCCCGGATTGCGCTGCGCTCCATCCGGGCTACTCATCCGGGCGACATTGAAAGGAAATGGTCATGGTGTTGTACCGGCGCAATCGGATCGAAGGTGGGACGTATTTTTTTACGGTTACGTTGGCCGATCGACGGTCGCAGGTTTTGACAGATCATGTCCACGAATTGCGTCATGTGTTTCGGCAAGTGCGTACCAAGCAACCATTTGAGGTGGTTGCCATGGTTGTGATGCCTGAGCACCTTCATGCGATATGGACATTGCCCGAAGGCGATGCCGACTATTCAGGCCGCTGGAAGGCTATTAAATCCGGACTGACCCACCAACTGCGTCGCAACGGAATGGATTTGGTAAGCAATGCCAGGGGTGAGTTCTCTCTTTGGCAAAAGCGTTTTTGGGAACATACCCTGCGCGACGACATCGATCTGCAAAGGCATGTTGATTACATTCATTTCAACCCCGTTAAGCATGGTTGGGTCAAACACGTTAAAGATTGGCCGTGGTCATCGTTTCACCGTTATGTCAGGCATGGCCTGTTGCCAATAGATTGGGCCAGTACCTCACAAGAAACCCTCCCCGTGAGTGAAATATAAGGCCAGTAGCCCGGATGAAGCGAAGCGTAATCCGGGAGGGGGCCAAAGGCCACCTGGTGGAGCGATGCCACACGCTCGGAATTTCAATGCGCTTCAATCCCCGGATTGCGCTTCGCTTCATCCGGGATGGGGCCGAAGGCCACCCAGCGCATTCGGCGGCTAAAAATAATCAAATCACCAAATAACCAAATACCCCAGCACCATGCTCAGGGACGCCGCACACACAAAGCCCGCTCGTTGCTGCGGGACTTGACATGTATAGCGCCCCGATCAACATCGATGAGAGAAACAAGAAAGGCCTCGGAGGAACCATTGCGTTCATTGGTCCAGAACCAGTGGCCGGTTAATCCAAACTCTGAAGAGGTTCTACAGGTGAACATGCCACAAGGTATTGACAGCGAAGCGTCAAAAATGCCCTGTAGTTCTGAAGTCGAAGGCAGCCGCCAGCCACCCCCTTTGTTATCGCAATAACGAGTGGCCTCGTTCCAATTGATGTCCGATCCGTTGTCAGACTGGCTCCACTCCAAGCCCGTTTTACCGTCTCTGATCGTGCCAGCATTGCCAAGCACAAATCGTCCTTCCAGTCCGGCAACCGGCTCCTGGGCCTGACGTGATGCAACCTGCCGGACAGATTCTTCCTTGGACTGGCGTGCTGCTTTCGCCTGCGCCCTCAAAGTCTCGTCCTCACGGCTCATGGGGTTGTCCTGCGCCCATGCCGTCAGAAACCTGTCCCACGCCTTGACCTGCAAGTCCGCACTGCCCGCAAAGGCCGCCGTCTTGTCATAGTCCGTCTTCATCCGCGTCTGCCATTGCGCCCATTGCTGGCGCGTCGCCTCTTCTTTGGCCAAATCTTCCAGGCTGATGCCGCCGTTTTGGCTAGGCTGCGGGGTGACCGACACTGGCTCGGGCTTGAGGCTGGCGATCTGAACGGGCTGGATCGGTTGGCCTGCCAGATAGTGCTTGCCCAATACATCATCAACCTTCATGGGACGCTGCCGCTCTTTTGTGGCGTTAAACACGTCTTCAGCAACCTGATCAAACATTTCCTTGATGTCGAGTGGTTGGGTCAGGTGCCTGGCCAATGCTGCCGCATAAGGGCTGTTGTTGTCCTGGCCATCCAGCGCAATTTGTCCCTCACCCGTGGCAAAGGCGATGAGCGTACCGGCAAGTTGGGGTGGCCGTGCCAAACCCTTGGTGCCTTCGCCCTTGTGTTTGTCACCAAAGGGATTGTTGCGGCAGGCATCCAGCACCACAACGCGAAGTTGCTTTTTGTCCGTGCCCATTTCGTTCAGCAATTCGTCCAGCGACACGGCGTACAGGCGGATGTATTCATCTTTTTCAATGTTGCTTTTGACGGGAATCAGGTAGTTTTTGCCATCAGGCCCGCGCATGCCGTGGCCACTGTAATACACAAACACCACGTCGGCAGATTTGGCAGCTTGCCCAAAATCAATAAAGGTCTTGCGCAAGGCATTTTGGTCGAGGTTACGGTAAACGCCATCGTCACTTCCGGGGGCAGTGACCGTAAATTGCAAGGCACGCAATGACGCTGCCACCAACTTCGCATCGTTGATGGGGTTTTTCAGCCCTGCATTGCCAGCATATTCCCAATTGCCTATGACCAAAGCCACCCGCTTGTCCTGTGCAGCGTGCGCCATTGACATGGATAGGCCAAGCAGCAAAAGGCAGTACAGCAGTCGCAGCATCAGAGTATTTGTTTTTTGAAACATAAAGAGTGCCAGTGATTCAAAAGGGTGTGGGCGCATGATAAGCCCCACAATGATACAGACGCCAGACAGGCCAATATGTCGGATATACCCTGATCAACCGGCATGGGCAAGGCTTGATGTTGATGCTCGAAACCATCGCTAATGCTTATGCAGACTGCGTAGATCGCTACATTATTGATAGTGCCGTAGCCCGGATGCAGCGAAGCGCAATC
>CAIXMC010000055.1 GCA_903920405.1 uncultured beta proteobacterium | reverse complement strand
CCCATTTGGCTCGTCAGATTTGGGCGCACTGCGTCGTTACAAATCGCTTATGTGGCATGGCCACACCGCGCGATTTGCGCCTAGCATTGCATCCCAACTCTGACGGCCAAATGGGGAACTTATTACTGACCACATCCTAAGTTTGACAGGCTGCTAGAATCCGCAAAATTATTGAGTCCGTAGCTAGTAAATAGTAAAGCGACTAATCCCGTCAAGCTCTGGTATGGATTGGTTGCGATGCTTGTCGCTTGGTTAGTATTGGACTCTATACTGACAACATCCATAGACTCAAGGAACACTTAAATCATGGCATCCACAAAACTCAAGAAAAAAAACCCACGTCTGGCATCTGGGCGTAAACGCGTCCGCCAAGACATTAAGATCAACGCCGCCAATACATCGCTGCGTTCCAAGTATCGCACTGCAGTGAAAAATGTTGAAAAAGCAGTTTTGGCGGGCGACAAAATCAAGGCTGCTGATTTTTTTGCTAATATGCAGTCCGTGGTGGATACCGTGGCTGACAAGGGCATTTTTCACAAATCTAAGGCTGCGCGTGACAAAAGCCGCCTCTCTGCTAAGGTAAAAGCCTTGGCTTGCGCCTCCTAATATTTCCAGACCTCTTCGGAATGGCAACTCACGGTTCGCTCATTTCAAAAGCAAGTTCTTCAGATTGCACAATGGCACTGCTGGTGGTCATGTAGCAGCAGTTTCCAGCCGCTGACGCTGGCAAAGCGGCAAGATGCCGCTTCCACGAGTGCCATGCCTGATTCCAATCATTCAGCTTCTTGCCCAGTGCGGATCAGGAAGTCTGACCTTTACGGGTGCGTTTCAAAGTGATGTGGCTTTGGGGTGCGACATCCAAATCCCCCCTAACCCCCTTTTGAAAAAGGGGGGTTAGGGGGGATTTGGTTTTTATATTGCACCACATCACTTTGAAACGCACCCCAATTTACCCACAGCATGATCTACCAAAAATTTACAAGGCTTTTTGCCCTGTAACGCACGTCCAGTATGCGTTGTCAGCTATTTTAATGGTAGCAATTTTAACTGCATGATTCGACTGTCCATGAACCCCACCCATTTATCACCAAACATTCAGCCCCTGCTCAAATTGATGCGCCGGTTTTGGCCGGTCATACTGACCTTGCTGGTGCTGATAGGCGCACTGACCACGACTGCTGTGATGTGGCACCATGCCAGACTGGATGCACAACTGTTGGTGCGCAAAAGCTTCGAGCACGAGGCAAGAGACATCAAGAGCAGTATTGAACGGCATTTGGAGACTCATGTCTTGCAGTTGAAAGGTTTTGCTGGTCTTTTCAATGCCGCTGACCATGTCACACGCCAGGATTTTCATACCTATTACAAGGCCTTGGGTTTTGAACAGAGTCACCCTGGCCAAATGGGCGTTGTGTTTGTAGAGCAGGTGAGCGCTAAAAACCTGAATCGCCATATCGCAGCCATGCGCAGTGAGGGGTTGCCTGACTACCGTGTCAGTCCTGACACAGCGCGTGAGATGTATGCACCCATCGTGTTCTTTGAACCATCGACCCCTGACCATCGCAAAGTGCTGGGCTTTGACCCCTACACCGTGCAGACCGATCAACAGGCCATGGCACGGGCCCGAGACAACGCCACGGTGTCCATGTCCCCCAAACTGACACTCAGGGCAGATGTTGGCGCCAATATTCCAGGGTTTGTCATTCACCTGCCTATCTATCGGCGCGGCGCAGTGCTGGTTACGCCAGCGCAACGCCGTGCCCATTTTTTGGGCTGGGTGGATGCGCCGTTTCGTATGGCCGACTTTATTGACCACACCCTGCCCAATGGAACCGACGACATTGATCTGAACATCTTTGATGGCAGCACACCCTCTGATGCCAACCTGATGTTTCACTCGGGTGGCTCTTCAGGTTTGGACGGTACATCCCAATTCAACAGCATCTTGCCCATGGTGTTTGGTGGACACACCTGGACCTTGTCATTTCAATCGCGCCCTGGCTATGGCGCGGTGAACTTGACACATCAACCCCAACAGGTGGCCACTGTTGGCTTTTTTCTAAGCATCGTGCTGTCTGTGCTCACCGCGAGTATCGGCTTTGCTGTTCGTCGCCATCACATGAGCACCATCGAACGGGCAGCCCAAATTCAGGCCGACGAGCATAAAGCCTCGATCAAACATGCAGACAAGTTACGCATCAGTTACCAGCACTATGTGACGCTGATAGAGAACCTCAACGATGTGTTGTTCACGCTCATGCCCGATGGGGTGATTGAGTATGTTTCGCCACAGTGGACAGCGACGCTTGGTCATGATGTGAACGAAGTCGTCGGCCAACTATTTACCCTTTTCATTCACCCTGAAGATATTCCCCGTTTGTTGGCTGCCGTGCAGGGCATCCTTGAAACCGGTACCAGCCAGAGTGGTCTTGAGTACCGTGTACGCCGTAAGGACGGCAGCTACATCTGGTCCAGCGCCAATGGCTCACGCATCCAGGACAAATCTACAGGCCAAGTCAAACTGATTGGAATCACACGCGACATCGACGGGCGCAAGAAGCTCGAAGATGCCTTGAAGGCCAGCGCAGATCTCTGGAAATTTGCACTTGAAGGCTCGGGTGATGGCGTTTGGGACTGGAATATTCAGACGGGTGAAGCAAAGTTATCCAGACGATGGAAGGAAATGCTGGGCTTTACCGAGAGTGAAATCACCGACAGCGCGTCAGAATGGTCAAGTCGCGTTCACACGGAAGATTTGCCACGAATCATGGCCGCGATCCGTAATCACATGGATGGAAAGACACCCAACGCCATTGGTGAGTTTCGCATCATGTGTAAGGATGGCCGTTGGAAATGGGTACTCGGTCGCGGCATGGTGGTGAGCCACAGCAACGATGGCCAACCCATGCGGCTGGTGGGAACGCAAACTGATATTTCCGACTTTAAGGCCTTGCAAGAAGCAGCCCTTGCTGCCAACCTTGCCAAGTCAGAGTTTCTGGCCAACATGAGCCATGAAATTCGCACCCCTATGAACGGTGTGATAGGCATGGTCGATCTGCTGCAGCAAACCGAACTGAGCCACGAACAAAACCGAATGCTGGTCACCATCCACCAGTCCTCAATGGCGTTACTCTCCATTCTCAACGATATTTTGGACTTCTCCAAAATCGAAGCAGGCAAACTCACCGTTGAACATGTCGCAACGCCTTTGCACAATGTCGCACAGGACGTAGTGCAACTGATGGCGGGCGCAGCCAAGGCCAAGTCCATCGAATTGTCCGTGTGGATTGCGCCGGAATTGCCTCAATGGGTGTTGACTGACCCCTCACGGTTGCGCCAGGTGTTGCTCAACCTGGTGAGCAACGCCATCAAGTTCACTCGCAACCAGTCCGACCGCTCAGGGCAAGTCGCCTTGCGGGTGGAACCTTGCCTCCTTGCCAGTGGCGAACCCGGTATTCATCTGCGTGTGATCGACAACGGCGATGGTATGAGCGACGAAGTGGTTAAACGCTTGTTTCAACCCTTCACCCAGGCCGATTCCAGCACCGCGCGCAAATATGGCGGCACCGGTCTGGGGCTTGCCATCAGCATGCAACTGACCCGACTGATGGGTGGCCAGATTTTGGTGTACAGCACCCTATTCCAAGGCTCTGAATTTACGGTGGAACTGCCCTTGTTGGCAGCCACTGAGGGACAGAGGCCTGTCACCCTCGCTGCTCACCGCCCTCTCACCAAACGACTGGCACCCAGCATTGCGCAGGCAATAGCCAGAGGGCAACTGATTTTGCTGGCCGAAGACAACGAAACCAACCGCGATGTGTTAGTCGCACAACTGAGCCGGTTGGGCTACGCCGCAGAGGTGGCCGAAGATGGCGTGACAGCGCTTGAAAAATGGCGAACGGGCCGCTACGCGCTGCTGCTGACCGATTGCCACATGCCTTTGATGAACGGTTACGATCTGACGGCCTTTATTCGCCAGGAGGAAGGATCGGGACACCACATGCCCATCATTGCCGTGACCGCCAACGCCATGCAGGTTGAAGCCCAGCACTGTCTGAACTGCGGCATGGATGACTATTTGTGCAAACCCCTGAAAATGAATGAACTGGGGCTTATGCTGGCCAAATGGTTGCCACTGGAGTCATCAGATGAGGTTACGGCAAAGGTTTCAATCCCTGTGGCTCTGAGTAAAGATAAGCATCAGTTACCCGATGTACACGTTTGGAACGCCGATACACTGAATGAAATGGTGGGCGACAACGCCGGCATGCACTCACGTTTGCTTGATAAATTTTTAAAAAATGCCGAGACCCAGGTCAAAGCAATGAACGACGCAATACAGGCGGGAAACCTTCAACGCCTAGCCGGGGTAGCGCACCCCTTGAAATCAGCAGCCAGAACCGTCGGTGCGTTTGCGCTGGGCGATCTTTGCGAGCGCATTGAAGTCGCCGCCACTGCCAAAGACAGCTCTGTATCTTTTGCGCTGACCATGGACCTGTCATGCACTTTTGATCAGGTGAAAGAGCTGATTCACGCGCACCTGGACACGTTAGATCGCCTGGAAGTGTAGGTGGTCGAAATCTATCAGTGCCTGGTTCATCGGGTGCGATTTAAAGTGATGTGGAACAGCCAACCTGGCCGCATACAAAAGATGAGTTTGACGAATGTGTTCTCCTATTTTTACTATTAAAAAAATAGCTAACTACGCAAGCAGGACGGGGGCTAGAGGCTAATTTGTTATACAAAAAAACTCACATCTGGGAGCGCGGGCATCTTGCCCACTGTAGCTACATAAAATTCCACATCAGTTTGAAACGCACCCGTACAGATAGGGTGAATGCCATACAACGATAATTCGCGATAAACTCCCCTTCGCGTCCACTTTTTTCGTATGACAACGCTTACTCCCGCCGCCATTTCCCCCGTTGAAGACATCGCTGCAGACATGCGTGCTGGCCGCATGGTCATTTTGGTGGACGAAGAAAACCGCGAAAACGAAGGTGATCTGCTGATGGCAGCCGAGCACGTCACCGCGGATGCCGTGAATTTTATGGCGCGTTTTGGTCGTGGCCTGATTTGCCTGACGCTCACACGTGAGCGTTGTGAACACCTCAAACTTCCACCCATGACAGCGCATAACGGTGACAAAAAGGGCACAGCTTTTACGGTGTCAATTGAAGCTGCCGAGGGTGTAACGACCGGTATCTCTGCAGCAGACCGTGCTCGAACCATCCAGGTGGCTGTGGGTCGCCACACCACGGCTTCAGATTTGGTGCAACCTGGTCATATTTTTCCGTTACAGGCCGTACCCGGGGGAGTACTGATGCGCGCAGGTCACACTGAAGCCGGTTGCGACCTGGCCTTTATGGCAGGTTGTAGGCCTTCAGCGGTTATTTGCGAGATCATGAAAGACGATGGCACCATGGCCAGATTGCCTGATTTGCAATGGTTTGCAGCAGAGCATGGCCTGAAAATTGGCACCATTGCCGATTTGATTGCCCATCGCAGCCGGGTAGAGTCGATGGTGGAGCGGGTAGGGCAACACACCATCCACACGGTTTTTGGAGAATTTACAGCCCATGCGTTCAAAGACAAAATTGCCCATGGTGTGCATTTGGCATTGGTCAAAGGTCAGTGGCGAGCTGACGAAGCCGTTCTGGTGCGGGTTCACGAGCCTTTGTCTGTGCTGGATGCCCTTGAAGTAGGTCGAACGCTGCATTCCTGGAGTCTGGATGCCAGTTTGTCACGCGTGGGGGCACAAGGCCAGGGCGTGGTGGTATTTTTGAACTGTGGCGAAAGTGCCCAACAACTTCTGGCGCAGTTTGACGGCACGGCCAAGGCAGCCCACGGCACAACACCCGGCAGCATGGACTTGCGAACCTACGGCATTGGCGCACAAATTTTGCGTGAGTGTGGGGTTCACAAAATGAAGTTGATGGGCAATCCTCGCCGCATGCCCAGCATGACGGGCTACGGTCTTGAGGTCGTTGGCTACGAAATTCCATAATTTTTTTATCTTCAAATACTATGCAAATTGCAGACCAGGGTATTGCAGGCGACACACGCCTTCATGGCGATCAACTCACCATTGGCATCGTTCAAGCTCGATTTAACGCGAGTGTGACTCACGCATTGACAACGGCCTGCCACAATGAACTCATCCAGCTCGGCGTGCCTGAAGACAACATCACCGTGGTACAAGTGCCCGGTGCGCTTGAAATTCCGGTGGCTTTGGTGGCCTTGGCAGACCAGGTCAAGTTTGATGCCTTGATTGCAGTAGGCTGCATTGTTCGGGGTGAAACCTACCACTTTGAGTGTGTGGCCAATGAATCTGCCGCAGGGGTCAGTCGGGTCGCGCTGGACTACCAAATACCCATCGCCAATGCTATTTTGGCCACCAACACACTGGCGCAAGCCGTCGCCCGCCAAACCGACAAAGGGCGCGATGCAGCCCGCGTTGCCGTTGAAATGGCTCGTCTGATGGAGTCCATTTGATGTATCCCTCTACTTCTCCCCACACATTGGGCACGTCCAGTCGCCCCCCCAGGCAGCCAAGCAAAGGTCTGCCCGACACAGGTGTTCGCAAGGCCGCCAACAAGTCTGAGCGTTCCAAATCGCGTGCATTTGCCCTGCAAGCCCTTTACCAGGTGATCGTGGGCAAAAATACAGTGGCGGATGTGGATGTGTTTACCCGCGATTTGACAGGTTTTTCCAAAGCCGATGCCGCGCATTTTGAGGTTCTGCTTCACGGCTGTGCAGAGCAGGCCCTGGCGCTTGATACCTTGATTGTGCCCACGCTCGATCGCAAACTCACCCACATTTCTCCCGTAGAGCACGCAGTCATGTGGATTGGTGCGTATGAACTGCAACACTGCCCTGACATTCCGTGGCGTGTGGTGCTCAACGAATGTATTGAGCTGGCCAAGGAATTTGGCGGCACCGATGGCCACAAGTATGTGAATGGCGTGCTTAACGTGTTAGCCCGCCAGTTGCGGATGGCTGAGGTCCATTCAGATGAACAGCGCCACGCCGCCTGATGCCAGTTGGGTCACCTCCCATTTTTCGTGGCCAGTTCGCGTCTATTGGGAAGACACAGATGCCGGTGGCGTGGTGTATTACGCCAACTACCTGAAGTTTTTTGAACGTGCCCGCACCGAGTGGTTGCGTGCTTCAGGCATTCATCAACAGGCCATGCGCACACAAACGGGCGGCATGTTTGTGGTGAGCGAGGCTCACGTTCGCTACCTCAAAAGTGCTCACTTAGATGATGAACTGAGGGTGACATGCACCCTGATTGAACAGGGGCGTGCATCCATCACAATAGGCCAGCAAGTTTTGATAACATCTTCTGATGATGCCGTGTTGCTGAGTGAAGCACGCATTCGCGCAGGCTGGGTCAATGCTTTGGGCAAACCCGCCAGAATTCCCCAAAACATTCAAAACAAGCTGATATGAACCAAGACCTTTCAATTTGGATTCTGGTGCAAAACGCCAGCCTGGTGGTGCAACTCGTCATG
Source organism: uncultured beta proteobacterium (assembly GCA_903920405.1). Lineage (GTDB taxonomy): Bacteria > Pseudomonadota > Gammaproteobacteria > Burkholderiales > Burkholderiaceae_C > Rhodoferax. The sequence goes on along the minus strand of CAIXMC010000055.1, from coordinate 2,596 downwards.
TTGCTGCTGGTGATGATTTCCATGGCCAGTTGGGCAGCCATTTTTCGCAAACTGTTTTCTTTAGGAAAAGTCAAATCTCTCAACGACAATTTTGAGCGTGAATTTTGGTCAGGCAGCAGCCTCAATGATTTGTACGCGGCAGCAGCCAAAAATGCGCGAACGGCTGGGCCGATGGAGCGTATTTTTGCCAGCGGTATGCGTGAATACCAAAAACTGCGCGAGCGTCGCATCACCGACCCCGGCACACTGATGGACGGTGCACGGCGCGCCATGCGAGCAAGTTTTCAGCGTGAAATGGACGTGGTTGAAACCCATTTGTCATTTTTGGCTTCCGTGGGTTCGGTGTCGCCTTACGTTGGTTTGTTTGGCACAGTCTGGGGCATCATGCATGCCTTTACGGGCTTGGCTGCGCTCACACAAGTCACGCTGGCGACTGTAGCCCCTGGTATTGCAGAGGCTCTGGTTGCCACCGCGATTGGGTTGTTTGCTGCCATTCCGGCTGTAGTGGCTTACAACCGTTTTGCGCGAGATATTGACCGCACCGCCATTCGGCTGGAAACCTTTATTGAAGAGTTTTCCAATATTTTGCAACGCAATGTGGGGTCCCAATCGGCCTCTGGGCACTAAGGATATGGTCAATAATAAGTTCCGCATTTGGCTCGTCAGATTTGGGCGCACTGCGTCGTTACAAATCGCTTATGTGGCTGGGGCCACACCGCACGATTTGCGCCTAGCATTGCATCCCAACTCTGACGGCCAAATGCGGAACTTATTGTTGACCATATCCTAAGGATTCAATCATGCCTGCTGTCATCCACCGTGGGCGGGGACGCCGCACCATCAACGAAATCAACATGGTGCCGTTTATTGATGTGATGCTTGTGCTGTTGATTATTTTCATGGTCACGGCGCCCTTGATTGCACCCAGTGTCATTCATTTACCCAGCGTAGGCCGGGCCGCCAAGCCGCCAGACCAAGTGGTGCAAATTATCATTGGCAAGGATGAAACCCTTGAACTCAAGCAGAAAGACAAGTCGATGGCTATCGGTATCCAGGACATTGCACGTGCTGTCCTAGAGGCGCAAACCGGCAAAACCAATTCAGCAGTTGTGATCAGCGCTGATAAAAACGTGAAATACGAAGCTGTGGTGCGGGTGATGGACACCTTGCAGCGTGCAGGTGTCGAGCGTGTGGGCTTGTCGGTGCAAATTGTCTATTAGTTTGAATCATGCACCATGCACCAAAGCGCTGAATGGCTTGAATTTGCACCACCTGTCACCCCGGGCATATTGCGTGCGCTGGTGTTGGCGGTTCTGGCGCATGGCCTGTTGCTGGTAGCTTTGACGTGGGGGGTGCATTGGCAACGCGATGTGCAAGTGATCAGCGTCGAGGCCGAACTTTGGTCTGCCGTGCCACAAGAAGCAGCGCCCCCATCGCTAGTTCCAGCCCCAAAGCCGCTTGCACAAGAGCCTGTAGCCCCCCCCGAAGAAACCCCGCCATCCCCAGAGCCATCTGAAGTTGATATTGTCCAGGAACAGGAAAACTTGCGCCAGCAAAAGCAAAGGGCGATAAAAGCCCTGAACGACAAGGAACGCCAACAAAAAATCAAGTTGGCCAATGCAAATGCCAAGCGAGAAAAACTCGAAAAGGAAAAACAGGCAGAGCGAGTACGTCAGGCTGCTACAGCCAGGAAAAGTACAGCACTTGACCCCAAACAACTCGAAGCCCTGCATCAAGATCAAATTCAGCGATCATTGGGCATGGCGGGTTCAGACGGATCGGCCAATGCCAAGACCACAGGCACAGCACAAAAGTCATACGGACCATCTGCCGGTTATGCCGGACGCATTCGTGCCCGCATCAAACCCAATATTGTGTTTACAGAAGATGTTCTGGGCAACCCAACGGCTGAGGTAGAGGTGCGAACATCGTCGGACGGCACCATCATCGGACGCAAATTGGTTAAATCCAGCGGTCATCAAGCCTGGGATGATGCCGTCATCAAGGCCATTGACAAGACCGAAGTGCTACCACGCGATACCGATGGAAAAATTGTCAGTCCCCTGACGATTGTTTTTAGTCCCAAAGATTAACCTGAAGTTTCGTAACCGTTGACACCCCGTCTCGCAGGTCAGACTTCAGTCCAACCTACGGGGACATGGATGAACCAGGCGGGGTGCAAACGGTTACGATTCATCAGTTGAACGTACCTGTTTTTTTGTATAACAAATCGACCTCTAGCGCCCGTCCTGCTTGCGTAAGTAGCTATCTTATTGATAGTGAAATAGGCGAATAAATTCGCCTAACTCTTCTCCTAGTTGGGTTCATCTGCGAAAGACGAAGGCATACCGGTTTTCACATGCCGTGCCAAATCGCCATAAAGCTGCTGTGCCCAGCCTGGCAATTCAGCCATCAGCGCGTCATAACTCTCAAAGGCACGTCCCAGATAAGCCGATTCATCACGCTCACCTGAGAGATGGAAGTCACTCTCGAAGGTCGTGCGGGCTTCATCATGAGGGTCTGGCCTAGGTTTATCGGGGGCTGTGACATCCAATTGCTCTGAATGCGCGACTTCCTGTATCCATGCCCACGCGGT
>CAIXMC010000054.1 GCA_903920405.1 uncultured beta proteobacterium | reverse complement strand
CAATGTGGGTAAATCGTCGCTGCTCAATGCCTTGGCGGGGGCAGAGCTGGCTATCGTCACGCCCGTGCCAGGCACCACACGAGACAAAATTGCGCAGACAATCCAGATTCAAGGTGTGCCTGTGCATGTCATCGACACTGCAGGTCTGCGTGACAGCCACGACGAAGTTGAGCAACTGGGTATGGCACGCACCTGGGAAGCTATGAAGCAGGCGGATGCTGTGTTGCTGATGCACGATTTAACCCGCATGGATGCTACTGAATACAGAGCTGCCGACGCAATACTGGCGTGCTCTATCGCCCAAAAGATACCTCAAACTGTCAGCATCATCGACATCTGGAATAAAGTGGATGCCGTGACCCACCCGCCCTGTGTGAATGGCTTGCTGCTGTCTGCCAGGACAGGACAGGGGCTGGATGTCTTGCGCCTGCGTTTACTGCAAGCAGCAGGGTGGCAAGGCGTTTCGGAAGGCGTTAACATGGCGCGCCAACGTCATATTAACGCTTTGCAACAAGTGAAGCAGCATTTGGCGTGGGCGCAAACACAGCTTGCAGCACAGGTGTTGGAAATGGTTGCAGAAGAACTGCGCTTGGCACACAATATGCTTTGTGAAATGACAGGGGAATTTTCTTCGGATGATTTATTGGGAGCCATCTTCTCCCAATTCTGTATTGGCAAGTAATTGAACAATTTTGGTCACTAGGATGGGTAAGTCATGTCAATTTTTAACTGGTTATTTTCTAAATCCGTACATCAGCAAGATGTCCCACAATCTGATCACGTTCAACCGAAAACCGTTGATGCACACGCACCTATCAAGATTCAGCGCATGGATCACCGCCAACATGCCTATCAAATCGTGCGTGATGTCATGTTACGCAGCGAAGTGCTGGCGGCCAATTACAGTTTCAAGGTCTTGTCGCTCGATGGTGAAGGACGGCAGTTTGTGATTATGATGGACTTGCGACAGCCAGAATTGATGCAAATTGGCATTCTTGACGGCATGGAAAAGCTGATGATCAGCAGTGCTTTGTCACGGTTTGACTTGCGCGTCAAATCGGTTTATTGGCGCTGCACTGCACTGCCACCCTCCGTAGAACCTGTACCTGCACCTGCCATCCAACAGCCACCTGCAAGGCCAGTCAAGCGCAGCCCTGCCAGGACAGGAGCTTTTGATCCCATTCAACAAGACGAAGTTCTGGCTTTCAAAAGGGCACTGACAGCGTCCCAACCCTCTGCCACTGTCAAAAACGCAGGACAACCCGTCAAGTCAGGGCCTCGTTTCCCGACTCCACCTACAGGCTTTGCAGACACAGAAATGATCGATCCAGATGATGCGCCGCTGCCCTTGAGTCACACCCAATATGGTGAATTGTGATGATCAACCTCGGATGCTGGGTGTCATATAGCTACAAAATAAATAGCTACTCACGCTTATTCCATAAGCCTTAGAGGCCAATTTGTTACTTATTTTTTACTTTTGCTGGGTGGCAAACTGACCACCTATAAAATTTTTGAAAACCTCGCCCCTGTGCGGTCTGTTTGTAAATAGCGGTCAAACACCATGGCAATGGCACGAACAAAAAACCAGCCTTTGGCTGTGACT
>CAIXMC010000053.1 GCA_903920405.1 uncultured beta proteobacterium | reverse complement strand
ATTTCATTCACCTGATGCCTTGTTGGCTGCCGCAGCTCAAGAAAATCTGAATTTTGAGTTTGAGAACCACTGCGTCACTCTGGCACTGGCACGTTGGGGCGAATACAACGAATCAGGTCGGTTGTTTGTCAATATCAGCGCTGATGTTTTGATTCAAGTCTTAAAGCACCGAGGAAGCGAAGCGCTGATCGCCTTGATGGGTCATTTTGGTGTTGCGCCACGGATGTTGGTTCTTGAGATCACCGAGTACGAACGGGTGGAGGACATGGACTACCTGGCCTGCGTAATATCTGACATACGCTCTGCGGGTGTGTCGCTTGCGCTCGATGATTTTGGTGATGGCAGGTCAAGTTTGCGGCTCTGGTCCCAACTCAAACCAGAGTTTGTGAAGATCGACAAATACTTTACCCAAAATATTTCTCAATATGCGGACAAGATCAAAACCATTCAGGCCATACAACAAATTGCGGCTATTTTCGACACAGCATTGGTGGCTGAAGGCATTGAGACGGAAGACGACATGCGCGTTTTGCGTGATCTTGGCATCCCCTTTGGGCAAGGCTATTTTTTGGGTCGGCCAAACCAGATACCCTTTGTACACATCGAGTCCCTGGCACAGAATGCCATGCGTGACCGAAGGGTATCGGTCTTGCCTGAGTTACGAAGGGTATCAAGCGCTGGAGCTATGAGTCGTTTTGCGGTCATTGATGCGCCGTCAGTGGAATTGGTCACTACCAATAATGAGTTGGCAGCCCTGTTTATCAGCCATAGCAAACTCCATGCTGTAGCTGTCATTGATGGCAACCGTCCGGTGGGCATCATCAACCGGGCAGTCTTCATGAACGCATACTGCAAACTGTATTACAGGGAAGTATGGGGCAAAAAACCCTGTCTGGTGCATGCCAATTTGGCGCCCCGATTGATTGAGCGCCGACACAACGTTGATGATTTGATCGGCATCCTGACATCTGACGATCAACGCTACCTGACGGATGGATTTATTGTCACGGATAACGGTCGGTATATGGGTTTGGGTACAGGCGATCAATTGGTTCGCTCCGTCACTGAAACACGCATAGAGGCAGCCCGCCACGCCAATCCACTCACCTTTTTACCAGGCAATATTCCAATCAACCAGCACATTGATCGGTTGCTGAGCAGTGGTGTGGATTTTGTAGCCTGCTATGCTGATCTGAACAATTTCAAGCCCTTTAACGATCAGTACGGTTACTGGCGCGGAGATGAAATGATTCGCTTGCTGGCGCGACTGGCCGTAGCACATTGCGATCCTCAGCGCGATTTTGTCGGGCATGTGGGCGGTGATGACTTTATTATTTTGTATCAAAGTACTGACTGGCATCAGCAATGCCAGAACATCATTGCTAAATTTGCAGAACTTGCCATCGCATTGTTTGATGAACCCGCTCGTGCGGCCGGTGGCATTCATGCAGATGACCGCTATGGTGTTCCCAGATTTTTCCCATTGACCACGCTGTCCATCGGTGCAGTCAAGGTTCGTGGCGGTGAACTGGCAACTGCTGAACAAGTGGCATCCATCGCTGCTCGGGCCAAGCACAAAGCCAAAATGGCGGGTGAGGGTTTCTTTATTCAAGAGAATTAAAAATATTATGTTTTGGCGCGTTATCACTTTTTTTAGCTTTCAGGCCACAGGCGCTTTGGGTGGCTGGTTGTTGGACATGGCATTTCACGGCATCCATGCTGCCCTGTGGGGCGGTTGGTTGGGGGCTGTACTCTGGTTGATGCTTGATACTTCTCATGCGGCAACCCTGCTGCGTTGCCTGCGCTTCGACATGCCGCCAGGTCAGACTTTGCCAAGTGGCATTTGGGGTGATGTGTTTGACCGGACTTTGCGTTTGTTGCGATCCAAAGACAACGCCATTTGTGACTGTCAAAAGCGTCTGCAAGATTTTTTATCGGCATTGCAGGCCTCGCCCAATGGGGTCATTTTGCTGGATTCCCAAAATCGCATTGAGTGGTGCAATCAAACAGCGGCGGCACACTTTGGTCTGGATGCACGACGCGATATGGCACAAACCATCGGTAATTTGGTGCGCGATCCTGGTTTTGCGACTTATTTGGCCAGTCGCAATTTTGAAGAAGAACTAATTTTGCCCGGGCGTGGCCATTCACCCCATCTCCCCATTCGTTTGTCGGTGCAACTGTATCCTTACGGTGGTGGCCGATTTTTGTTGCTGTCTCGTGATGTCACAGCACTGGAGCAAGCTGAAGCCATGCGGCGGGATTTTGTGGCCAATGTGTCGCATGAAATTCGTACCCCTTTGACCGTTTTGACGGGGTTTGTTGAAACCTTGCAAACGCTCACACTTTCACAAAAAGAGCAAGAACACTACTTGGAGTTGATGGCACAGCAGTCGGTACGCATGCAAACTCTGGTGGACGATTTGCTGACACTCTCGCACCTGGAAGGCAGCCCGGTGCCAGACAGTGAAACCTGGGGTTCAATCCCCATCCTGATGCATCAGGTCGAGCAAGATGCACAGGCCTTGATGCAAAGTGTCTTTGGCCATGATCGCCCCCATCATTTGAGCTTTGACTGTCAATGTCATGGTGTCGTTGCCGGCATTTTTCAAGAATTGCACAGTGCCATGATCAATTTGGTCAGCAACGCCATTCGCTACACGCCCCCAGGCGGTCGTATTGGCGTCATGATGCGTCCCTTGCCCGATGGTCGGGCGGTCTTTGAAGTCACCGACAACGGCCCCGGCATTGCACAAGAGCATTTACCGCGTTTAACTGAACGTTTTTACAGGGTCGATCGCAGCCGATCACGTGAAACCGGTGGCACGGGCTTGGGGTTGGCCATCGTCAAACACGTGGTACAGCGCCACGGTGCCACTTTGACGATTGAAAGCACACCCGGCCAGGGTTCAAAGTTTTGCATCACCTTTGAGGCATCGCGCTTGCGACTGAACGAATATCCGTCAGAAAAATTTGTTTAGCCGATCTTTAACAACCCCAAAAAATTGTACTAAATTCGGTTCTAACCCGCTCTGGTATTGCATTGTGTGCTATGTTTTTTGAAATTATTGGGTAGAAAATTTATTGTGAATCACTGATGCACGTCCAAGTGATGCGCCAATCATTTTGACCACTGGCCCGTTTCCATGCGGATGGCCACTTCGCAATCTTCAAATATTTCAAGTTTGGCAATTTTCACGCGAACGCCTGTCACACCAGGCAGTTGCATCAAACGCCGACACAGTTTTCCAATCAAGGTTTCAAGCAGATTAACGTGTTCGGATGTGCATTCGTCGATGATGATTTTGCGCACTTTACGGTAGTCGAGCACATGGGTAATGTCATCATCGGCAGGCAGCAAAGGCTGTGAACCCAGGCAAAGTTCGGCATCCACCAAAATAGGTTGCGGTGCGATTTTTTCTGTGTCAAGAATGCCAAGATGGGTATCAAATCGCAGTCCGGTCAAAGTCAAGGTTTGAAAACCCAAGGCATAAGATGCCATGAAAGCACTATTGTTGACCATATCCCAAGCACTACATCAAGGAAAAATCGTGCTTGAACGCCATCAAATGCTGACCTCCATCCACCAGCAGCGTGGTGCCGGTGATGGCGTTATTGTTCAGCGCAAAAGACACGGTGGCAGCCACATCGGCAGCACTTGAAGAATGACCTAAAGGCGACAGCTTGTGCAGCCTATCAAACTTCTCCTGGCTCTGCATCTGGCTTGGCAAAGTCAAGCCTGGCGCTACCCCCACCACCCGAACGCGCGGTGCCAATTCAATGGCCAGCATGTTGGTTGCAACCTCCAACGCCGCTTTGGACAAGGTGTAACTCAAAAAATCGGGGTTAGGATTCCATAATTTTTGGTCCAGCAAATTAACCACCACGCCATGGGCACCACGGGCGCGCAAGTGATCTGCCAACAATTGGCTCAGCACAATGGCTGCACCCACGTTGCTTCGCATGTGTTTTTCCATCGCCGCAAAACCAAAATTGGCGGCAGTGTCATGGTCAAAAGTAGAAGCATTGTTCACCACAGCATCCACATGGCCAAAATGATGAACCACATCAGGCAACAATTGACGCACTGCCGTTTCATCGTTTAAATCAGCACAAAAAGAGGCGCTAACCCCCGCCAGTCTTGCACAGTCTGCTACTGTTTTAAAAGCGTCTTCTGCAGAGTTTCTGTAATGCACCGCCACCTGCCAGCCCTCTTTGGCCAGGGTCAGTGCTATTTCACGACCCAAGCGCTTGGCAGCACCGGTGATCAATACAGTGCGGGGAGGATGGGCTTGAAAAAATTCGTTGGACACTCGGTGACAATCCGCAAGTTATGAAACCAACACCAAGTTTAACGAACGATCTAGCGCACAAAATGAGCCAAAGCATCCAGGATTCCTCAGGCTGGATGGGTTTTGATGCCTTTATGGCGCAGGCACTTTACACGCCAGGCTCAGGTTACTACGCAAACGGCAGCACCAAATTTGGCCACCTGCCTTACACCGTTCACCATGCACAGCGCACAGCGGGCAGCGACTTTGTGACCGCGCCAGAAATGTCTCCCCTGTTTGGCTGGACGGTAGCGCAACAAGTAGCCCAAGCCCTGCAAACCACCGGCACACAGGAAGTTTGGGAGTTTGGGGCAGGCTCTGGGGCTTTGGCATTGCAGGTGTTGCAAACCTTGAAAGCACAGGGTGTGGTGCTGTCGCGCTACACCATCGTCGATATTTCAGACTGTTTGCGCGCACGTCAACAGGCCACACTGGCAGCGTATGCCGATCAGGTGCATTGGGTACACAAGCTACCCGACACGCTGCAAGGTGTTGTACTGGGTAACGAAGTTTTGGATGCCATGCCGGTTCAGTTGCTGACACGCATTCAAGGTCTCTGGCACGAGCGCGGTGTGGCTTTGGATGATGGGGGTGGTGCGCCACGCTTTGTTTGGCAAGACCGCCCTACCGACTTGCGCCCGCCCATGGACATCGAAGGCACGCACGATTATTTGACAGAAATTCACCCCCAGGCAGAGTCATTTGTTCGCACACTGGGTGACAAACTCAGCGTTGGTGCCGTATTTTTGATTGACTATGGTTTTCCACAAGCCGAGTACTACCATCCACAGCGGCACATGGGCACCGTGATGTGCCACCAGGCGCACCAGGCGGACAGCCATCCTTTGGTGGATGTGGGTCAAAAAGACATCACGGCTCACATCAACTTTACCGGTGTGGCACTGGCAGGGATGGAGGCAGGTCTGGGTATTCTGGGCTACTGCAATCAAGCCCGATTTTTGATGAATTGCGGTTTGCTCACGCCGTTGGAGTGTGCTGACCTCCCCACTCGGGTCATGGCTCAAAAACTCGTCCTAGAACATGAAATGGGCGAGTTATTCAAAGTGATTGGTTTTTACAAAGGCCAACCCTGGCAGGCTTTGGGGTTTGCACAAGGCGATAAAACCCATACGCTTTGAGGGTCAATTCAGTGTCTAAACGGTTAAGCGGTCAATAATAAGTTTTATACCTACTTTTGCATCGTAAGTAGTTGATTCGAAATAGAACTAATACTATTTATACGTATCTAATTTATTGTCACACGCTTATCTCCCAGCCGATGAAATGACATCACACTGAAAAACTTGATCCGCAACCACAGGTTGTGATGGCATTGGGGTTTTTGATAACAAACTGCGCACCCTGCAAGTTTTCCTTGTAGTCGATTTCAGCGCCTATCAAGTATTGGTAACTCATGGCATCAATCAGCAGCGATACCCCATTTTTAGTCATGATGGTATCGTCATCGTTGGTGATGTCATCAAAGGTAAAACCATACTGAAAGCCTGCGCACCCTCCGCCCTGAACAAACACACGCAGTTTTAAATCAGGGTTACCCTCTTCAGCAATCAGGTCAGCCACCTTGGCGGCAGCACTGTCGGTAAACGCAATGGAGGCGGGCCTATCTGCAGGGACAGTTGGAGCGATGTCACTCATGAATTTCTCCGATTATTGAAATGTTTCAATTCGCATAGGATGTGGTCAGAAATTCAAACGCCCATATCGTAAGCAATGGAAGAATACAACCGCGCCACAAGGATCATTTCGCCCAGCAAAATGGTCAAAGGGCGCAAAGTCAGACGCAGTCTCATCCCAAGATATTGTTAAAAAACAAACCTCTGCCAAAATTTGCATTTTGGGGGGTTGCCAACGAAAAATTAACGTTTGCTGAACTGTTTGCGACGGCGTGCACCGTGTAAACCCACTTTTTTACGTTCCACTTCGCGGGCATCGCGGGTCACAAAACCAGCTTTGCTTAACTCAGGCTTGAGCGTAGCATCGTAATCCATCAAAGCACGCGTAATGCCATGACGCACAGCACCCGCCTGACCGGACTCTCCACCGCCTGCAACGTTGACCATGATGTCAAAAGTTTCAGTATGGTGTGTCAGCACCAAAGGCTGTTTGCAAATCATGATAGACGTAGCGCGCCCAAAAAATTTGTCAATGGCTTTACCGTTGACGACGATCTGGCCGGAGCCTTTTTTGAGAAATACACGTGCGACGCTGGATTTACGACGCCCCGTACCATTGTTCCATTCACCAATCATATCAAGCTCCTAAAATTTCCAACACTTTGGGTTGCTGTGCCGTGTGCGGGTGTGTATCCCCTGCATAGACCTTGAGTTTTTTAATCATGGCGTAGCCCAAAGGACCTTTGGGCAACATGCCTTTGACCGCTTTTTCCAAAGCACGACCGGGATGTTTGGCCTGCATGTCACGAAAATTGATGGAGCGAATGCCACCCGGATAACCTGTATGCCGGTAGTAAATTTTGTCAAGAGACTTGGCACCGGTCACACGCAGTTTGTCTGCGTGGATCACGATAATATAGTCGCCAGTATCGACGTGAGGCGTGTAAATGGCCTTGTGTTTGCCGCGCAACCGGAGAGCAACTTCGCTGGCTACTCGTCCGAGGATCTTATCGGTCGCGTCAATCACAAACCACTCATGCACGACCTCAGCGGGTTTTGCGCTGAAAGTTTTCATGGGATTTTTTGGATGGAAAGGGAGTGAGAGGCTCTTTTTCACGGTCGGCGTTCCTCTGATGGGAATCTCTTAGGTGAGACCAAGCACGGGCGTTAAACCGCGATACTTCTTCGCCGCGGAGCCACAAAAGCGCTGCGAAGGCGGGCATTATAAGAACTCGAAGCGGTTAATATGCCATCATGTTTAGTTATCGTCACGCCTTTCATGCCGGCAACCATGCCGATGTTCTCAAGCACACCACGCTGCTGGCCATTTTGCGCCATCTCAAGCTCAAAGACACGGCACTGACCGTGTTTGACACCCATGCCGGCGCAGGTTTATACCGGCTGGACGGTGACTACGCCAACACCACCAAGGAGGCCAGCCAGGGCTACTTGCGTCTGGTTGAACAAATTTCATCCATTCACCCGTCTCCCGCACTGCAAGACTATATGGATGTGGTGGCGAGCTTTAACTCAGGGGGCAGCCACAAGGTGTATCCCGGTTCGCCATTTTTAATTCAACATCTGCTCTGCGGCAGAGACAAGCTCAAACTGTTCGAGCTTCACCCCACCGACATCAAGACACTCACAGCCCATATTGATCAACTTGATGTGGGGCGTCAAGTGGCTGTATTGTGTGAGGATGGCTTTGAAGGCATCCGGAAATTTTTGCCTCCACCGACTTGCAGGGCGCTTGTACTTTGCGATCCAAGCTATGAAATCAAGAGCGATTATGACCGTGTGACTAACATGGTGACGGATGCGCTCACCCGCTTTGCCACCGGAATTTATGCCGTGTGGTATCCCATCATCCCACGCCCCGAGGCCCACCAGTTGCCGCGCAAGCTCAAAACCCTGTGCAACAAAACAGGCAAGCCCTGGTTGAACGCCACACTGACCGTTAAATCCAGCAAATTCATCACCGACGACGCAGGCGATATCATTCGCCCAGGGTTGCCAGCCAGCGGAATCTTTGTCATTCACCCACCCTACACCTTGAAAGCGACCTTGCAAGACACTTTGAAGCAAGTAGCTCAAGTGCTCTCGAACCATCGAAGCGATGGCTATACGGTGGAAACAGGTGGCAACAAATAAGATTCATGTAGATGGGTGCATATGTTGCAGCATTGCCACAAAATAGAAATCAAATAACCAGTGAAGGTGCTAAATTTTGCCGTCTGGGTGTTTTTTCAAGGGCATTCATGTTGAAATTATCGGTGTGGATGGTTATTCACTGTTTCAAAACCACCTGTTCCAAGGGGGGTTGAATTTTTTAACTTTAGGAGTTTTTTTATGAAAAAGAGTCTGATTGCCCTGGCAGTTCTTTCTGCAACAGGTGCATCGTTTGCGCAATCCAGCGTGAATGTTTATGGTATTGCTGATGTTTATTTTGGTAGCACACGTCAAACCAACCAACCCACGCAAACCGTGGTGAACAGCGGCGGTGTTGATGAGAGCCGTTTTGGTTTCAAGGGCACTGAAGATTTGGGTGGTGGTTTGAAAGCCAACTTCTTGCTGGAACAGGGTTTCTCAATTGACAGCGGCGCGTCTAATCCCTCAGGTCCAACTTTTACATCTCCCGCTCCGGCAGGCCAATCGTTCAGCCGTCAGTCGTATGCAGGTTTTGCGGGCAATTTTGGTGAAGTCAAATTGGGCAAAATGTTCACCCCTTATGACGATACCAAGGGCGTTGCCAACGCAGTTTTTGACTCTGGGCTTTCACCACAAAAGAATGTTTGGTTAAGCGAAAACTATGCTGCCAACCCCGGCAGCTCTATCTATTACGCCACACCCAATATCAGTGGCTTTAGCGGCGCTTTAAGCTATAGCTTGGGTGAAAATAAAGTTAATGCTGCACCTGCAACTGCAACTACTCCTCGTGTCACCGCTCAAGATGCTGGTTCTGTCACCAGCTTGCGCGCTCAGTATGAAGGTGGTCCTTTGTATGCTGGTTTTGCTTATCAAACTGAAAAAGCCACTGGTGATGCAAAAAGCCTTAACTTTACCCGTCTGAATGCTACTTATGACTTGGGCGTTGTGAAATTGCTCGCCGGTTATGGTTTTGTGAGTCAGGATGCTGTAGTCGGTGAAACCCAAGAGACCAATGAATGGCAAATTGGTGTTGACTACCCTGTCTCCAGCACTTTGAAGCTCTCGGGTGGTTTTGCTCGTTCCAGCGACAACGCAGCCAAGGGTGAACAAGTGCGTAGTGGCTATGGCTTGGGTGCTTCTTACTCCCTGTCCAAGCGGACAGCGGTTTATGGTGGCTACCAATCCAGCACAGCAGACAAAACTGTCAATGGTGACACTGACACCAGCTTGGTCGCAGTCGGTATCAATCACAAGTTCTAAACCATCCTTTCAATGTCAGCTTGCCTGACATGTTTGGGTTCATCCAAACCGCCCTTTTGGGCGGTTTTTTTACGCCAAAAATACCCTGACAATGCCTACCACAGCACAGCCAGAGGACGGGGTACGATGGTTTAGCTTTGATGATTGTGGCCTTGCCCTATGTTCAAAAAAACCTTTTTTTACGGCCTGTTCACTCTGTGCCTTTTGGCATGTGGCCAGGTTGCTTTTGCCACAACTCTGGTACGTGAACAGGAAATTGCCCAGTGCCTGCCGGGTGAAATTTCAACTTGGGGTGACGGCCAAGACCGTGCAGCCATCAGCTCGCCCATCCTGTTTGTTTACCAACATGCCAATGCGCCAGCGTGGTTTGATGAACCTCTGGTTTTGGCGGCGATCCAGCGGTCAGCACAAGCCTGGTCGCCTTGCGGCATTGCAAGCCGTGTGACCCGTGGGTCAAATGCACCGCCAACGGACCGTATTTTGGTTCAATGGAGCGAGGCAGGCAGTCGCGGTAACTTTGGGCTGGCCAATTTAGGCGATCGCACGCTGTCTTTGGGGCTTTCAGCGTTTCAACTGCTGAAAACCCGTCGTCCGGATTTTGATGCTCGCTCCACCTTGCAGATGGTCATCTCCCATGAAATGGGACATTTTTTTGGTGTGATGTCTCATTCCAAACGCTGCGTTGATGTGATTTCGTACTACAACAATGGCCAAGGAGACACTTGCCAAATTCGTGGAGGAGGTCAAATTCAACCGGGTATTGAATACCGTTCAGACTTGCCTACAGCCTGTGATATTCAGCGATGTCGCATGGCCAATCAAAAACCAATGACACCCTAAAGAGGGTGCGATTCAAAGTTTTATCGTTCCCACGCTCCTGCGTGGGAACGATAAAAAAATCGCTGCGACTGAAGCTACATAAGATATTGATTTTTATACTATTGTAGTCACATGTTAAAGATAAAACAAGCAATTTGCGCCTGGGAGTCTGTTGAACTTCAATGCGTCATTGTTTGATCAGTAAATAATTTTCAACAGAGTGAAATTTTTATAATATCATTATAAATCAACAACTTCAAAAACAATGATGGCAGGCTGCCAAGATTGCATCCCAAATCTGACAGCCAAATGCAAAACTGAGTGCTGACCATATCCTAAAATCGTTTTATGCCCGTAGATTCTGCCCCCACCAACCTGACGAATCATTTTTTGATCGCCATGCCCAGCTTGCAAGATGATCTGTTTTCACGCAGTGTTGTCTATTTGTGTGAGCACGGTTTGCATGGGGCCATGGGTTTGGTCATCAACAAACCTTGTGGCATCAACATCAAGGGTTTGTTTGATCAGGTTGATCTGCCGTTGCAGCGTACTGATTTAACGACAGCCCCTGTCTTTGTCGGTGGGCCGGTACAAATTGAACGCGGTTTTGTACTGCATGAACCTATTTTTGATCAAGCTCACAAACCGATAAATTCTGTTTTTACCTCCACTTTGAGCATCCCCGGTGGGTTGGAAATGACCACATCCAAAGATATTCTGGATGCGTTATCCACAGGGTCAGGACCCCGTCAAGTGCTCATTTCACTGGGATATTCGGCGTGGGGACAGGGGCAGTTGGAGTCAGAATTGTCCGACAACAGTTGGCTGACCGTCGTGGCTGACCGTCGTCTTATTTTTGATACCCCCGTAGCACAACGTTGGACGGCTGCACTACAGTTGTTGGGGTTGCAAGCCTGGATGATCTCACCCGATGTTGGACACGCCTGAATTCCCTTACGTTCCCCCGCATTTTCAAACCTTTCTTGCCCTTGATTTTGGTCTGAAACGCACGGGTTTTGCCGTGGGCAACCGACTACTGAGAACGGCACAGCCCCAAGGCACTCTCACCGCCTCTGGGGATGCCCGTTTTGTTGAGGTTGCCAAACAACTTAAAGTGTGGCAACCCGATGCCTTGGTGTTGGGTGTTCCGTTTCACCCTGATGGTGCAGCCCACGAGAACACCGCACGCGCTCAACGTTTTGCCCGCCAGTTGCGTGGGCGTTTTGGCTTGCAGGTATTTGAAGTCGATGAGCGTTACACCACCACAGAGGCACGCTCCATGGGTGCCAAAGATGCTGATGCTGCTGCGGCCTGTATCATTTTGGAACAGTTTTTAAGGAGTTTTCCATGAGTTTGCTTGCACTTGATGCCGAGGCACTGTACGCTGATTTGGCACTCAACATGCGCAACCAAGTCAGACCTGGCACTCACCTGGTTGGCATCACCTCTGGCGGTGTTTGGCTGGCTGAGCGGCTTTGGCGGGACTTGGCGCTCACAGAATCTGTAGGCATCATTTCATCAGCCATGCACCGCGACGATTACGCTCGCCGTGGCATGGCTGCTGCTGCACAGACACAAATTCCATTTGATGTTAATCAAGCTCATATCTATTTGCTCGATGATGTGCTGTTCACGGGTCGCACGGTGCGTGCTGTCATCAACGAACTGTTTGACTTTGGCCGACCGGCCAGTGTCAAACTGGCCGTTTTGGTCGATCGCGGCGGACGCGAATTGCCTATTCAGGCCGATGTTTATGCTGCGCGTATCAGCTTGCCTTGCACACAATCACTCAGACTACAGCAAGATGAAGCCGGTCGATTCACCTTCAACGTGAAAGACCATTGCTCATGCTAAACCAACGCAACCCGCAGCTTAATCAACAGGGTGAACTCATCCATCTGCTCTCCACAGAGGGTCTGCCCAAAAGCATTTTGACCCATGTGCTCGATACTGCCACCAACTTTGTTTCCGTCAACAACCGAGAGGTCAAGAAAGTGCCCTTGCTGCGTGGCAAAAGTGTTTTTAATTTGTTTTTTGAAAATTCCACACGAACCCGAACCACCTTTGAAATTGCCGCCACACGGCTGAGTGCCGATGTCATTAACCTGGATATTGCCCGATCATCGGCATCCAAAGGTGAATCTCTGCTTGACACCATTGCCAACTTGAGCGCCATGGCTGCTGATATTTTTGTGGTGCGCCACAGCGAGTCTGGTGCCCCGTATTTGATTGCCCAGCACGTCGCACCCCATGTTCACGTTATCAATGCGGGTGATGGTAGTCACGCTCACCCCACACAGGCTTTGTTGGACATGTACACCATACGGCACTACAAGGGAGATTTTTCCAATTTGACCGTGGCCATTGTGGGCGACGTTTTGCATTCAAGGGTGGCACGCTCGGACATTCATGCCCTGACCACATTGGGATGTGCCGAGGTTCGCGTAGTCGGCCCCAAAACCCTGGTGCCAGATGATGTGGCGCCCATGGGCGTTCGGGTGTGCCACACCCTGACCGAGGGTATCAAGGGTTGCGATGTCATCATCATGCTGCGCTTGCAAAATGAACGCATGAGCGGTGCTTTGCTGCCTTCCAGCCAGGAATTTTTCAAAAGTTTTGGCTTAACGCAAGACAAACTGCAGTTGGCCAAGCCCCATGCCATCGTGATGCACCCCGGCCCCATCAATCGGGGCGTTGAAATTGATTCGGCAGTGGTCGATGGCAGCCAGAGCGTCATCTTGCCGCAAGTCACTTTTGGCATTGCTGTGCGCATGGCGGTGATGAGCATTGTGGCGGGCAACGAAGCCTGAGATCAAAATGAACAATCAAACAAGTGTGTTAATTCAGGGCGGTCGGGTGATGGATCCGTCCAGTGGTTTTGATGAAAAAGTGGATGTAGCCCTTGCTGGTGGCGCGGTGATAGCTATTAAAAATATAGCATCTGATTTTCAGCCAAAGCAAGTCATTGATGCCAAGGGCTGCTGGGTCTTGCCGGGTTTGGTAGATTTGGCTGTTCGGCTACGTGAACCGGGTAACGAACATGCGCGCATGCTCGAATCTGAAATGAGTGCTGCCATGGCCGGCGGTATCACCAGTCTGGTCTGCCTGCCAGACACCGACCCCGTGCTCGATGAGCCTGGTCTGGTGGAAATGCTGCGTTTTCGGGCAGAAAAATTGCAGCAGGCGAGGGTCTATCCCTTGGGTGCCTTGACTCGCAACCTGCAAGGCGAAATGATTACCGAGATGGTTGAACTCTCGGAGGCCGGTTGCGTGGCTTTCAGTCAAGCCGATGTCGCCCTGACCAATACACAGGTGTTGAAGCGTGCCATGCAATACGCCAGTACCTTCGGGTACGCTGTGTGGCTTCGCCCACAGGATGCCTGGCTGGGCACGGGAGTAGCTGCCAGTGGCGCCTTGGCAACACGCATGGGGCTTTGTGGCATCCCCGTGATGGCTGAAACCATTGCACTGCACACCATTTTTGAACTGATGCGCGCAACAGGTGCGCGTGTGCATGTGTGCCGCATCAGCAGCGCCGACGGTGTTGAACTGGTGCGACAGGCTAAATCACAGGGCTTGGCTGTGAGCTGTGATGTGAGCATCAATTCACTGCATCTGACCGATATGGACATGGGTTACTTTGACAGCCGTGCGCGCCTGAACCCACCTTTGCGCCAGCAGCGTGACCGGGATGCCTTGCGCACCGGTTTGATGGATGGCACTCTTGATGCGCTGGTATCCGATCACACGCCCGTTGGCGAAGATGCCAAAACCTTGCCTTTTGCAGACGCTGAAGCAGGTGCGACCGGGCTGGAGTTGTTATTGAATCTGGCCTACAAGTGGCATCTTGACTGCGGCGTGAACCTGTTGCGTGCCTTGGCCACCGTCACTTGTTGCCCTGCCGGTGTTTTGGGTAACGCTTTGGGTTCTCGAATGGGGCGCACCGGGCATTTGCAGGTGGGTGGTTTGGCAGATGTGTGTGTATTTGATCCACACGCTTTCTGGACGGTACAGGCATCTTCTTTGATCAGTCAAGGCAAGCACACACCGTTTGGGGGTTATGAACTGCCCGGACGAGTTCGTGCGACCGTGGTGGGGGGACGGGTGGCGTATCAGGCACGTTGAGTTATGAAGGTGTACATCAAGGATATGGTCAACAATAAGTTTCGCATTTGGCTCGTCAGATTTGGGCGCACTGCGTCGTTACAAATCGCTTATGTGGCTGGGCCACACTGCGCGATTTGCGCCTGGCACTGCATCCCAACTCAGACGGCCAAATACGGAACTTATTGCGGACCATATCCCAAGTGAGAATCTCTTATGCAAGTTTCCAAATGGGGTGATTCGTTGGCAGTGCGTTTTCCAGCAATCCTGGTAGAAGCGCTTGACCTGAAAGAAGGCGATGACATTGATCTTCATCTGGTGGGTACCCGCTCGTTTGATGTTGCCAAAAATCCATTAGCAAAAGAGTTGCTGGAACGCCTGGTGCAGTACCACAGTCAATTGCCTGCTGATTTTCATTTTGATCGGCAAGCCAGCGAAGCACTGCAACACGCCATTTTTGATGCCAGTCCAGATGCCATGCTGGTGATCGACACGCACGACATCATCACCCTGATCAACCGACAAGTCGAACACCTGCTGGGGTTCACCGAGGCAGATTTGGTGGGGCAGTCAATTGAAAAAATAATACCGTTGCGTTATCGGGCGGCGTACGCACAGCGTCGTGATGCGTTTGCCACCTCCTCCATGGCACAGCAAATGAGCCAGGGTGTCCATTTCCAGTCGCTGAAAAAAGATGGCAGTGAATGTGATGTGGAAATCAGATTAAGCAGTGTCACCACGGCGCAGGGCGTTGTTTTTGTCTGTGCCATTCGCGACATGACCGAGCGCCTGCATTCGCAAGAACAATTGCGCATTTCAGCAGTCGCTTTTGAGTCTCAGGAATGCATGGTGATCACCGATGCCCATAGCGTGATTCTTCGGGTCAATCAGGCATTTACCCAAGTTACGGGGTTCACGGCTGAAGATGTGGTAGGCAAGAACCCGCGCTTGCTCAAATCAGGATATCACGATACCCATTTTTATCAAACCATGTGGCAAACCATTCAGGACACTGGTGGCTGGCAGGGCGAAATCTGGGGTCGTCGCAAAAATGGCGAGATTTATCCCAAATGGCTGACCGTTTCAGCCGTCAAAGGTGATGATGGCAGCGTCACGCATTACGTCGGTGAACACCACGACATGACCAAGCAAAAAAAGGCGGAAGAAAAAATCAATGCATTGGCATTTTTTGATCAGCTCACAGGCCTGCCCAATCGCGTTTTGTTGATGGATCGACTCAGACAAGCCATGACGGCCTGTACTCGCAACGGCACATGTGGTGCGCTGGTCGTTATTGATCTGGACAATTTCAAGAACCTGAACGACACCCTGGGCCATGATCGGGGTAACAGTTTGCTCAAACAGGTTGCAGAGCGACTGACTTACTGTGTGCGAGAAGGAGACACCGTCGCCCGCATAGGCGGTGATGAATTTGTTGTGGTGATAGTACTGGCCAGCCTGAACGCGAACATGGTGGAGGCAGCCAACGCCATAGAAACGGTGGCGCAAAAAATACGCATTGCACTCAACGAACCGTATGAGGTGGAGGGGGTCTCGCATCACAGCACGGCCAGTCTTGGCATCACCGTGTTTGGTGACACACAGATGCCTGCGGATGAACTCATGAAGCAGGCTGAACTGGCCATGTACAAATCCAAGGATGCAGGACGTAACACCTTGCGTTTCTTTGACCCCAGCATGGAAAAAGTGGTGCGAGAACGCGCAGCGCTGGAATACGATTTACGCCAGGCATGGCATGCCAAACAGTTCGTGCTTTACTACCAGGCCCAAGTGACGCACACAGGCCAGGTCACCGGTGCTGAAGTGCTCTTGCGCTGGCAACATCCAAAACGTGGCCTTGTGCCGCCATTGCATTTCATTCCTTTGACCGAAGAAACCGGCTTGATCCTACCCTTGGGTCAATGGGTATTGGAAATGGTTTGTCAGCAACTGGCGCTTTGGGAACACAAAAGCGAGATGGCCGAACTGACGGTGGCGGTCAATGTCAGTGCGCTGCAATTCAAACAAACTGATTTTGTGGATCAGGTGCTTTCAGCACTCCATGCCAGTGGTGCCAACCCAGAACGGCTCAAGCTCGAACTGACTGAGAGCATGATGGTTGATAAAGTCGAGGAAATTGTCAGAAAAATGAGCATCCTGAAAACACATGGCGTGAGCTTTGCACTGGATGACTTTGGCACCGGCTACTCTTCCCTGTCTTACCTCAAGCGTTTGCCACTTGATCAATTGAAGATTGATCAAGCATTTGTTCGCGATGTGCTGATTGACCCCAACGATGCCGCCATTGCCAAAACCATTGTGGCCCTGGCACAAGGCCTGGGACTAGGCGTGATTGCCGAGGGTGTTGAAACCCAGGAACAAATGGATTTTCTGGCCAGCTCAGGCTGTCTGGCCTACCAGGGTTATTTGTTTAGTCGCCCCATCCCCTTGGCGGGGTTTGAGGAATTGGTGCGGCAAAAGCAGGTGGCGCGTTGATTCACCTGACACTGTAACCATATCCCTATGTATTTTTATCGTTCCAACGCTCCTGCGTAGGAACGCAGCCTCACCACACGCTCATATCCAAACTAACCACGTTCCCACGCAGGAGCGTGGGAACGATAAAAATAAATACTGCAAACCCTCTGCCAAGCGCAGCAAAACGCTCCATGTAGGCTGCTGGCGACAGACTTCAATCCAACACGTTTATCCGCAATTTTCAAGTGTCAAAATGGCCTGTAATGCAGATGGGTATTGCGTTGGCAGCTATCAAAATAGTTTTATCGTTCTTACGCCAAGAGCGTGGGAACAATAAAAATGCTCAGGCGCGATGCACTGATAACCACCCAGGGTGAATTGGTTCTTCAGCCAGTTCCGTCATTCCCGCGAAGGCGGGAATCCAGAATGCACTAGATTCCCGCCTTCGCGGGAATGACGAAAATTCAACAACTTGCCTTCAGAACAAATTCACCCTGGATAACCACCCTAGGCTGTCGAAATTCGATGGTTTTTCCTCAATTTCCTGTCCCACTTTCTGGATGGTAGGTCATTAGTTGTATGTTATTGATTTTCATTTTGTATTCATGTAACCTGCAAAAACAAGATTCCAAATAATGAAAAATT